>CBDTZS010000006.1:0-49301 GCA_965364955.1 uncultured Tenacibaculum sp.
ATTCCTGGTAACGTTTTTCCTTCTAACATTTCTAACATCGCTCCTCCGCCTGTAGATACATAACTTACTTTATTACCAAAACCAAACTGTTTTACTGCTGCGACAGAATCTCCACCTCCTACTAAAGAGAATGCGCCGTTTTCTGTTGCTTTAGAAATTGCATTTCCGAGCTCAATGGTACCTGTTGCAAAATTTTCTAGTTCAAAAACACCTAAAGGTCCGTTCCATAAAATAGTTTTAGATTTTGCAATTACTTCTGCAAAATTCTCTGACGTTTTTGGCCCACAATCAAGTCCCATCCATCCATCAGGTATTTTAGTAGTATCTACTATTTGTGTATTAGCATCATTTGAAAAAGCATCTGCAATAATAGCATCTACTGGTAAATGAATTTCTGTATTTTTCTCTTTCGCTAATTTTAAAATTGATAATGCTAATGCTAGTTTATCATCTTCCACTAACGAATTTCCGATGGTTCCGCCTAAAGCTTTAATAAAAGTAAAGGTCATTCCGCCACCAACAATAATATGATCTACTTTTTCAATAATGTTCTCTATAACTCCGATTTTAGAAGATACTTTTGCTCCTCCTAAAATTGCAGTTACTGGTTTTTCAGAATCATTTAAAACCTTATTAATACTTTTAATTTCTGTAGATAATAAGTTTCCAAAACATTTGTTTTCAGAGAAAAACTGTGCAATAACTGCGGTAGATGCGTGAGCTCTATGTGCGGTACCAAAAGCATCGTTTACATATACATCTCCCCATTTAGACAATTGTTCAGCAAAAGCAATATCCCCTGTTTTTTCTTCAGAATAAAAACGTAAGTTCTCTAGTAATAAGATTTCTCCACTTTTTAAATCAGCAATAGCTTCTGCAACTTTATCACCAATACAATCATCAACAAACTTAACCTGAACACCTATCGCTTCAGTAACTTTAGCCACAATATGACGCAACGAAAACTGATCTTCTTTCCCTTTCGGACGCCCTAAATGTGACATTAACACACAACTTCCTCCGTCTTCTAAAACTTTAATAATTGTTGATTTTGCCGCTTGAATTCTCGTATCATCAGTTACTTCTAAACTATTGTTTAAAGGCACATTAAAATCTACACGGATTAATGCTTTTTTATCTTCGAAATTAAAATCGTTCAATGTTTTCATTCCTTAAATTTAGTTTATTGTTATTTTTAAAAATTGTCTTTTCTTTTTTCTTTGACCGTATAAAACTAATTCATTTTCAGAAACTTGTTCAATGTATCTACAATTAAATGGCGTTTCTTCTTCCTTATTAGACAATAGTGTTTTATATAAATAGTTACCGTCTGAATCAAATTTAACAATATATAAGTTCGTGTTTTTCTTGGTTGCCTTCCATAAAAAACTTTCTCTAAATTTTATCCTTCCACCTGACAGTTCACCCATTTTTTTGTGGGCATTTAAAATCAAATACTCATTATTTTTATGTTGAGCAGTACCAAACGACATTAAAGGATCTGAAAAATAGCCTGAAGTTTGAGCTTTATTTATATTTCTTGCCCATAATAGTTTTCCTTCGTTATTTAATTTCAAAGTGATTATATCATCAAAATTATAAGATATTCTTGTGTAACCTCCGTATTGATTATGTACGTAAGTGGTTGTAATAAAAAATTCTTCCGCAGTGATAACCATACCTCCATCATCTGGGTATGCAACATTTTTAAATGTAATATTTCTTAGCTCTTTATCTTTTGATTTACCATATTTATCAGTCAAAAATTGTTCTGTAAAGGGTGAGAAATTAGAGCTTTCTATTTTTATGCTTTCTGGATTTATCACAAAAGAACACACTCCTTTAAATCTGTTCTCATTTCTATTCGAATAAAAACCAATACAGCTTAATTTATCTTCTGGAGTAAAATCTAATTCTAAGGTAGCTACAAAGTGGTCTTCAACAGATATTTTTGTTGATGAAACATTGTTTTCTGTAATTTTAAATAATTCGTAGTGATAATTGCCTCCTTTTTTCTTTTTCTTCTTCTTTTTAGGATAAACTTTCCCTAGAACAGACACCTTACCATCGTCAGAAACGATTACATCTTGAAGCTTAAATCTTTTATCTTTATAAGGCAGTTCGAATTCTTTTTCCCATAGTTTTTTAAAGTTCTCATCAAAAACTAAAATACTATGATGTTCATTTTTTTTATCAGAAGAGTCGATATTAAAAACATTATATTTTCCTGATTTAGAAAACGACATATTTCCTTCAAAATCTCTATCTATTTTTGATGCAGAAAAAACGGATGCAAAGAAAGACGGATACCTGTCTGTAGTGATTTCAAATATTTTTTCTTTAGAAAACTCAAGTTTATCTTTCAGTGAACTATATAAATACGCTTCTATTTTCTTTTCTTTTCTGTTACTATAATATTCAATGAATCCGAGGGTATTTCCATTTAAAAAACCTCCAGCAACTCTGTGCCTTTTTTCAATTTTATGTTCAAACGAATTGGTTTTTTTAAAATCTTTATTAAAAACATCAATCGATAAGCTTTTTTCATTATTCAAAGTTCTTATAATAAATAACTGGTTAGAATCATCTTTGAAAATTGTTCTTAAAACACTTTCTTTTTTCTCTTTAAAAACCTCGCTTTTACTTAGTTTTACGTTAATTAGAGTTTCTTGAGCTTGAATTTGTGCACTTAAAATGAAGATAAGAATGGATAAAATAGCTTTTTTCATAGAAATAGTATAGGAATAAATTTTGTTGCCGAAAATACTATATTTTAGCATTACAATTAATCTTATTCCACTAAATAATGAGTAATACTTCTATAAAAATATCTTCAGAAAAACTCAGTTTACAAGAATGCTATGATTTTGTAATTGACTCCTCTTGTGGAGGAATCGCTGTTTTTGTAGGGACTGTTAGAGATTCAACTCAAAACAAAAATGTTTCGCAATTAGATTTCTCTACATACAAGCCTATGGCAATTAAAGAAATGCAAAAAATTGCTAAATTAGCTTTAGATAAGTTTCCTATAAAAAAAATTGCCATACATCATGCAGAAGGATTATTACAAATAAAAGATGTGCCAGTAATTATTGCTGTTTCTTCTCCGCACAGAAAAGCCGCTTTTGATGCTTGCCAGTTTGCTATCGACACCTTAAAAGAAACCGTCCCTATTTGGAAAAAAGAATATTTTGAAGATGGTGAAGTTTGGGTAAACGCACATCCTTAAAATATTTATTATGATTGATTATAAGTTAACGTCAGCCAACGAAGAATTAGAACAAATTTTAACGTTACAAACTCAAAACTTACCAGCTAATTTATCTGAAGTAGAAAAAGAAAAACAAGGGTTTGTTACGGTACAGCATACTTTTAATCTTTTAAAAAAGATGCACGATATACACCCGCATATTATTGCTAAACAAAATGAAGAAATTGTTGGGTATGCTTTATCAATGTCTGCTATTTTCAGTAATGATATTCCTATTCTAATCCCTATGTTTAATGAAATTGATAAATCTTCTAAAATAAAAAGCAATTATATTTTAATGGGACAAGTTTGTATTGATAAAAACCATAGAGGTAAAGGTCTCTTTAGAGGTTTGTATGATAAAATGAAAAACGCATTTTCAAGCACTTATGATTCTATTATTACTGAAATAGATTCTTTAAATATTCGTTCGTTAAATGCTCACAAAGCTATTGGTTTTAAAGAATTATCGACTTACCAAACTAATAATCAAAACTGGGTTATTGTTTATATGGACCTTTAATAAGGCAAATCTGCCGGCTCAATAAAATCAACTTTTGGGTTATATAATTCTTTTAAAAACTCTTTTATTTCATCCATAAACTCTTCTAATTTATCTTCAGTCACTTCATTCTCTGGAGTCCGATAATTGGATGAAAAATTCATTTTTAGAAATCCGCTTTTTAAGTTTTTAAACGAAATAATCCCAGCTTCCAAATTTTTTGAAAAATCAAATTGCTTATTTTGAGTATACAAAAATGCATAGAGCATTACTTGAATTGCTTTATGATGTTTTAAGTCCCGAATATTTGCAAAGTCTACAACTTTTAATTTATTCGCATCCACCATTCCTGTTTTATAATCTATAATTCGGGTAACTCCATTTAACTCATCAATTCTATCTACTTGTCCGTGTATTTTTATAGGAAAATCAATTCCATCAACAGTAATTTCAGCAGCTAGGTTCTGTTCTGTTCCAATGATTTTTAATTGATTATTTTCATCTTGTAACAACTGTTTTTCATTCGCTAAAAAGTTTTCTACAAAACGATTTGCTACTTCAAAAACCAATCTATTTTTCCCAGTAGAAATATCTCCATTTTTAAAATGTTCAGAAAAATAAAAAGTGACTAGTTCTTTAGTTTTTTCTTGCATTTGAGTTACATCCTTAACAGATAAAAAAGCACCAATATGTGGCTTATACAATGCCTCTAAAGTATCATGAACTACTGTACCCATCGTATTTGCAGCAACAGTTTCTTCTACATTTTCAAATTCATTAATTTTTAAAACCTTCTGTTTATAAAATGCAATCGGATTGTACAGGTAATTGGTTAAAGCCGATGGTGATATTCCTTTCTCAGCAAGTTCACGTAAGCGTTCTAAAACTTTTTTATCTTTCTGTATTTCCTTTAATTTGGTAGATGATGTTACAACTTTCGGGCTAATTATTTTTTCAGTAATATCATCTCGCATCATTTCAAGTTGCGTAACAAAACGACTTTTCTCTCCGCTTCCAAAAACATCATGCTCTGTATTATATAAGATAAAAATGTTTTTTGCGCGTTGCAATAATCTAAAAAAGTGATACGAAAAAAGCGCATCTTTTTCCTTATATGTAGGCAAACCAAATGCTATTTTCACATCAAACGGAATAAAAGTATTTTGTTGACTACTTGCGGGTAACACTCCTTCATTTACCGAAGTAATAATTACATTTTCAAAATCTAACATACGTGTTTCTAAAACACCCATTAATTGTAAACCTTGCAATGGTTCTCCTTGAAATGACAAACTTTCCGATTGTATTAATTGCCTAAAAAACTGATGTAATGTTTTTAAATCTTGTACATAATTAAACTCAATATGTAAGTTTTGTAATTGTGTAAACGCGGTGTAAAAACGAAATAAATATTCCTTTTCTAAATCGTTTGCTTTATCCTTTAAAATAGTAATTAACTGTAATATTCTTGATAAAAATTCTGCAATTGTTGAAAATGGGTTAAAGATAAGACCAATAACTTCTTTAATTTCTTCTACTAAAGGAGATAAGAAATCTGAAATTATTTCTTGGCTTATAAATGTGTTATTCTCTTTAACAATGGTTTCAGAAATAATATCTGCTACGTTTTTAATCTCATCAATTTGTAATAATTTATATATTGATGGATCTTTTACAAACCGAATAACATCTTTATGATAAAACTGATTGGTCGCTTTCTTTTGTAATTTTTCTTGATTATTAAACAACTGAAAAACAGCAAGAATTAAACTCGTTGTAGGAATATCTTTTAGTGGATATCCCATTGTAATATTTATTGCATCAACGTTTTTTGGCAGTGAATTTAATGTTATTGGTAACAATGTTTCATCTGCTAACACCAATGCTGTATTATTATAATTAGAAAACTTTGATAAAATTTCACCCGCATGTTTTATTTGTGTGATATTTTTAGACGCTCCTATTACCTGAATATTTTTAGACTCTGAAAAATATTCTTTTATTGTTTCAATCGAGTTCTTTTCGTAATACTTCCATTGTTTTTTATACTTTCTAAGAAAACTACCTGCTTGGTGATTCCCTTCATAAAATGTTTTATCTATATCCCAATAAACCTCTGTGTTTCCAGCAGATAAAAACTCTTGAAACAACAATTCTTCAGCAGCATTTAAAGCATTGAACCCGATGAAATAATGTTTTTGAGTTTGGTTTTCTTTGATAAAATTTTCAACTTTTCTCGTTGCTTCGCGATATAAAACACCTTGATATCCTATTTTATTTTCAACCAAAAACTGATAAAACACCGTATAAAATTGCTCTAGCTTCTCCATAAAAGAAAAGTGATCTTTCATTAATTCTGTCTCCTTAAATTCTCCTTTTACCGACCATTTTTGTAAGCGGTGAATATCTCGTAAATACACAAAAATTTCACTCGGATTAATCAAGTGTTGGTCAATTTCATTAAAATCTTGTAAAACGGTAAAAGCCCATGAAGAGAAGACATCGAACGTATCCGGATTTTTTTCTATTTCTTTATAAATGGTATAGAAATGAAATAATAATTGTACAGAATCTACTTTATTAATTTCAGAAATTTCTTCAACAAAATCTCCTATATTCAAAATCTCAGGTAAAAACCCTGCTAGAATTTTATTTTTAAGCGTTTGTTTTACAAAGACTCCTGCTCTTTGAGACGGTAGGATAAACACAACATTTTCAAATGATTTGGTTGTTTGTAAAATGTCCTCTAAAGTTTCAGAAATAAATGATTGCATAGCTGTTTTTTAATCAACCCAAAGTACAATTTTTATCTTATTTTTGATATTAATAACAACTTCATTTTTTAGTAATGAATACAACTAACAAACTTAAAACTGCACTTATTCAAGCCGATTTAGTATGGGAAAACCCTATAGAAAACAGAAAGCGATTTGAGGATAAAATAAACAAACTTTCTGTTGGTATTGATTTGATTATTTTACCCGAAATGTTCACTACTGGTTTTTCAATAAAATCTACAGTTCTAGCCGAAACTATGGATGGCACTACAGTAGTATGGATGCGAAAATTAGCAAAAGAAAAACAATGTGCTATCGTTGGAAGTCTTATTATTAAGGAAAAACATTTAGATAAAAATCAAGAAGACAACTATTTTAATAGATTACTTTTTGTGCATCCTTCTGGTAAAATTGACTTTTACGACAAAAAACATTTATTTACGCTTGCTGGTGAACACAAAGTGTTCTCTTCTGGTACTAACAGTATTTTAATCAATTATAAAGGATGGAAAATTTGTCCTTTAATTTGTTATGACTTACGTTTCCCCATATGGGCTAGAAACGTAGAAAATTACGACTTATTATTATATGTGGCTAGTTGGCCTATACCAAGGATTGAAGCATGGAACACGCTATTAAAAGCACGCGCTATAGAAAACATGAGTTATACTATTGGCGTAAATAGAGTTGGAACTGATGCAAATGGATATCAATACAACGGAAACTCTGTAGGTTATGATATGTTAGGAAACTGTTTAGGCAAAAATGAGAACGGAGAAGAAGTCTCTATAATCATTGAATTAGATAAAGAAGAACAAAATATGGTTCGTAATAAATTTTGCTTTTTAAAGGATAAAGATCTTTTTACTTTTCAATAAAAAAAGCAACGTCATTGCGAGGAATATATTACAAAACAATCTGTATAAAGATTGCTTCATTTCATTCGCAATGACGTTACTTAATTATAGTTTTATACTGGAATCATCCATTTAAAATTATACTTTGTATCAGGAACTACAATACGTTCTGTTATTCGATACATTCTGTCTGGTAATTTCATCAAATAATCACGAGCCTTCTCCGCTTCTGGGGTTAGGTTCGTAATCTTATCAATTTCCCATACGGTATTTAATTTTTTTAATATATCTATATAATCTAAGCCTGTATAAACACCTACTCTTTGAGCTACTGTAGAAAAGTCATCAAATAAACTTCCTTTTGCATTAAATGATTCACGTAAATGTAATGCTGGCATCACTATTTTGTATTTCATCATGTGTTGAAAAGCTAACATCATTTCACTTGCATCAATCTTGAAAATTTGTTTTACAAATTCGCAATAAGCAATATGGTGACGCATTTCGTCTCCAGCAATAATTTTAGACATTTTTGCCAACGCTTTGTGTCCTTTTTTCTTTGCTATTTTTGCGACATTATTATGTGAAACATATGTTGCTAATTCTTGAAAACTGGTATAAACAAAGTTTTTATATGGGTCGGTAGCTGTTCCTATATCAAATCCATCAGCAATTAAATGTTGGGTTGATATTTCAACTTCTCTCATATTAACCCTTCCTGATAAATATAAGTATTTGTTTAAAACGTCTCCATGACGGTTTTCTTCTGCTGTCCAAGCTCTTAACCATTTAGCCCAACCATTATCAGGGTTTTGATGAACACCATCAATATTTAATAACCAAGATTCATAGGTTGGTAGCGCTTCTTCGGTAATTGTATCTCCTACTAATACTACCCAAAAATCATCGTCTAATTCTTTTGACAATTCTCTAATTTCTTCCACCTCACTAATAAAAGTATCTTTCTGTGAGTTTGGTAAAAAATCGGTTGGTTGCCATATTTTTTCTGGAGTAATCAAAAACTTATCGACGAAAGTATCGATGTTCTTTTCGAGAGTTTTCATTACTTCCTTTCGGATATTTTGTATTGACATAATATATTTAATTATATTTTATAAGTGACTATAAAATTGATTCTTTAATGGTATTTTCTACATTAGTAATCAATTCATTAAACGGTAAACTACCTATTTTTATTGGTTCATGTGTCTTAATCTTTATTGGACTACCAAGTCCTAATGGAAATTTACCATATTTAAATACTTTCCAAGAATTATTAATTGTTAACGGAACAACATATGCTTCCGGATTGTATTTTGCTATCATTTTTAAGCCGTTAACCGAAAATGATTTAGGTTCCCCTGTTTTACTTCTAGTTCCTTCTGGAAAAATAGCTGCAGACCAGTTGTTTTTATTTATTCTTTTTGAAAAATTTGCCAACTCAGTCAATGCTTGTCTAGAGTCTTTTCTATCAATTAAAGCAGCTCCTCCGTGACGTAAATTAAATGAAACACTTGGTATTCCTTTTCCTAACTCCACTTTTGACACAAACTTTGGATAATGCTTTCTAAAGTACCAACTAATTGGTGAAATATCAAATGTACTTTGATGGTTTGATACAAATATTAATGTAGTATTTTCTGGTAAATCTTGTTCATTTTCTACTTGAACTCGAACCCCTAAGATTAATAATGATTTCATTAAAAACCAATTCATAATATCTACTACATTCTGGTGCCCGTTTTGACCAAACAATTTCAACCCTAGCCACTGTATAGGATGAAAAATTAATAATAGTAAAAAAAACACCAATACAAATATTGATGATATAATATAACTTAAAAATTTCATTATTTCGTATTTAATAATCAACAAAAATAAAAAATCCCGCGAGAGCGGGACTATATATTTCAATTAAAACCAATTATTCCAAGGAATCCTTGCTAATACCAACACTAATGCTAGTCCGTAAAAAATTGCAAAGGTTTTGAACTTCGTTTCGCTTTTTACTTGTTTTTTATGTTTTGACCATCCTACTGTAATTAATACAATGGCTATAATCATCATTAAAGGGTGTTCTAAAGCAAGTAATCTTACTCCTGAGTCTTTCATGTCTCCTAATCCTTTTTGGAACCCTCCCATGAAATAAACTAAAAACCCTATAATTAACTGAATGTGGGTAGTTATTAAAGTAAATAAACCTAAACGAAAATCTTTATGAGTAAACTCTTTTTTTTGTGCTAATCCAATAATCGCATTTACAACAGTAAAAATTAATATTGCTACTACTATATATGCCCAATAAGAATGTAATGTTTTCATCATTATTTGTTAGTTTTTGTTCTTTACAAACTTACTGAATTTTATGCATAAAAAAACCACCTCATACGAGGTGGTTTTATAAAAATATTATTTATTTTTCTCTAAAATTTTAGAAATTTATCTTCATAGATGCATTCCAAGTCATTCCGTAACCAAAACGTCCTTGATTACTTCTATTAATTCCATTCCAATTCTCAGAAGGAGTTGAAGAAGCAGCATCACTACCATTTAATCTTTCTAAATATAATTCATCAAATACGTTATCTACATTTACTCTAAACTCAATTCCTTTAATAGTAGTTCTTTCTTTAAGCTTTGGCTTAAAGCTTAAACCTACATCTGCTGTATTATATGATGGTAACTCAAGAGCTAAGTTCCCTTCAGAAAACAAGTTTGCATAATAGTTCCAATTAACATCTAAAGACACACTAGATATAACTTTATAACTTGCAAAAATACCGGCAGTAGTTTGAGCAGCTCCTCCAACTTTTTTCCCATCAAAATCTACTACTACATTTGAAGTAAGAGTTGTTCCGTTTTGATCAAAAGTAGATTGTGAAGCATCTCCATCAAATACCCAATCACCAATAGAAGCATATCCATTTAATTTCAATCCTTTTATTGGCTTAGTAAATACCTCTAGCTCAATACCTTTATGTAACTGAGTTACACCTCTATTTTGAGTTAGAACAAACCCAGGAGTTTCTGGCGTTCCACTAGAGAAAAAGTCTGTTCTATTAGACCATCTTGTATAATACCCATTTAAGTTAAAAGAAATTTTTTCTCCTCCAAATTGATAACCAGCTTCTAAACCTAAAACACCTTGATTTTCAACTGCTGGATTTACTAATGCATTTGAATTTCTATCATTAACGAATAAGTCTGAATGGAATGGCTGACGAGAATAGTAACCTGCATTAACAAATACTTTCTGTTCTTCATTTAACAAATAAGACCCACCTGCTTTAACATTATATCCTAAATTTGATACCTTTTTAGATTTTTCAGATACACCAGCTTGCTGTGTAAAATAAAACTCTTCTCTTTGGTGATCTTGATTTGATATAGCTCCTTGAACAAAAGCAGAAATCTTATCATTTGCATATTCTAATTGACTAAACACACCATAATATGTAATTACCTCTTCATAATCTCTATCTAAACGTTGTCTTCTGTCGTTATTTGGATTAAATAACATTCCCCATGCGCTAACACCTCCAAAATCATTGTCAATAGTATATGGTTCTCCAGCATATGAGCTATATTCCCAATCTCTTGATGGATCTGTATTCCAATCAATAGAACCTCCGTCAAATAATTCAACTGCACCTCTGAAGTGAATACCCTTATAAGTTCTTACATCAGCTCCAGCGTTTAATGTTAAATTTTCACTTAATTTATTTTCATAGTTAGATACTAACCCAAACCAATTGTGATTATTAAATGAACCTCTAGCATATGTTTCACTATTAGCTCCATCTCTAGTTACAGAAGCAAAAGCACCTCTACCTAAAGAACCATATAATACTGTTGATAAAGATGAATCATCATTGATGTTCCAATCCCATGATAAGTTAGCAACAGGCTTGTGATAAATATTTCTACCTCCTGGATATTTACCTGTATTACCTAAAGTATTTGGACTATTGATATCATCTCTGTTCCAATCGTTAAAACGAATACCGTTATCTAAAAAATTCCCAATATTTGTTCTTCCTGCTGCAGCATGCTGCTGAGGTGCACCAGTAATCATAAAGTTAAAAGTATTGTTTTCATTCGGTTGATATCCAAAAGATAAGAAATACGTCTGTCCTTCACCATGAGTATAATCTACATATCCATCACCTTGCCAATGACCAAACATTCCTGTAAAAGACCAACCTTTTTCGCTTACTCCTGTTGAATAAGAGGCTGTAGTTTTACTATAACCATTATTACCCACCATCTGACGAACATAACCACCTTCTTTCTTATCAATTGTTTTTGTTACAATATTCACAGTACCTCCTACAGAAGATATTGCTAATTTAGAAGAACCTAAACCACGTTGTACCTGTACAGCATTAGAAACATCTAAAACTCCTGACCAATTAGACCAGTACATTTTACCATCTTCCATACCGTTAATTGGCTGTCCGTTTAATAAGAAAGCTGTATTAGTCTGATCAAAACCACGTAAAAACATTTGTCCTTCACCAAATCCTCCTCCTTTAATATTCTGAACAGATGGAGTTGATTTTAAAATTTCAGGTAAATCCCAAGCACCTGCTTTAGCTTCAATTTCAGATGCTCTTATTGTAGACACTGCAACTGGAGTTTTTCTATCCTCAGCTAAATCAATAATACCAGAACCTACTACTACAATCTCATCTAAAACATTAGATGGTTGTAATTTAATAGTTCCTAAGTTAGTGTTGGTAGCAGAATAAGCTACTTCCATTTTGTTGTACCCTACAAAAGATACTACTAAGTTTCCTGAATTTGATTTCGAGTTTAACATAAACTTCCCGTCAAAATCTGTTTCTGTACCAGTAACAGTACCTTTAATTAATACACTAGCTCCTGGTAATGGTTCACCCATTTCATCAACTACTGTACCTGTAAGTTTCGTTTGTCCTAAAACTGTAGCTGTTACTAAAAACAGTGCTGCCAGTAAAACATTTTTAAATTTTCTCATCGTTTAATCTAATTGTTATTAAATGCAGCTGCAAAGGTCTTGTTTTTCTACCTTGCTAATATTAACTTAATGTTAAGCTTTTTAACATCACCTTAACAGAGGCTATTGATTAAAATTTAGGAGGAGTCTAAAAATTTTAATTATTTAACATTTTTTTAGCAAGTTCCTTTCCTAATTCAACACCAAACTGATCAAAAGAATAAATATTCCAAATAACGCCTTGGGTAAAAATTTTATGTTCATAAGTAGAAAGTAACATTCCTAAAGATTTTGGAGTTAATTTTTTAAAGAGCAACGAATTACTTGGTCGATTCCCTTTTAACACCTTATAGGGAAGTAAATGACGTATTTGATCTAATTTATTTATTGTTTTCAATTCTAAATGTACATCCTCTTTCGTTTTACCATAAGCTAAAGCCTCCATTTGTGCACAATAATTAACCATAAGCTTTTTATGGTGTTCTGTTAAACCGTGTAATGATTCTTCAAACCCTATAAAATCGGTTGGAATTAATTTTGTTCCTTGATGTATTAACTGCATGAAAGCATGTTGCATATCTGTACCTGTAGATCCCCAAATAATATTTCCTGTTTGGTAATACACTTCCTCTCCGTTCCTATCAACCCCTTTACCGTTACTTTCCATAATAGCCTGTTGTAAATAAGCGGGAAGTTTTGCCAAATACTGGCTATAAGACAAGACAACTTCTGTTTGACTTTCAAAAAAATTATTATACCAAATACTTAATAAGGCTAATATCACTGGAATGTTTTTATCAAAATTCGCAGTTTTGAAGTGCACGTCCATCTCTTCGGCACCATTTAATAATTCTTTAAAATTATCATAGCCAATAGACAAACTAATAGACAATCCTACAGTTGACCATAAAGAAAATCTTCCTCCGATCCAATTCCACATAGGGAAAACATTCTTCTTATCTATTCCAAAACTTATTGCTTCTTCAAGATTAGAAGACACAGCTACAAAATGTTTAGCAACGTCAAAAATTGTTGCTGAATTTAAAAACCAATTTCTAATTGTATTTGCATTCGTTAGGGTTTCATCTGTAATAAATGATTTCGAAACAATTACAAATAAAGTAGTTTCAGGATTCAATTTACTTAGCACCTCAGATACATGATCTCCGTCTATATTGGATACAAAATGGGTATTTAGTTTATTTCTATAAAACTGTAACGCTTCTACCACCATGTCAGGTCCAAGGTCAGATCCACCAACACCGATATTAACAACATCGGTAATTGACTTACCTGTAAATCCTTTCCATTTTCCTGAAATCACTTTATTACTAAAGCTTTTCATCTTTTTTAAGGCGGATTGTATTTGTGGTTTTATATCTTTCCCATCAACTAAAACAGGCGTATTTGAATTACTCCTCAAAGTTGTATGCAATACAGCTCTATTTTCGGTTACATTAATTTTATCTCCTGAAAAATATTTATTAATAGCATCTTTTAATTTAGTTTCTTCCGCCAAAGAAATTAATAAATCAATTGTTTCTTGGGTAATATGGTTCTTAGAGAAATCAACATTTAACTCATCTAAACAAATAGAAAAGCGTTCTTTCCTGTTTTTGTCTTTACGAAAAAGCACTCTAAAGTCATATTCTTTTGCTTCACTAAAATGGTCAGCTAACTTTTTCCAAGCCTTAGTATGAGTTGGATTAATATTTTGTAGAGGCATAATTAATATGTTACTAATAATTCTTTTTCAATTGAAGGAACAGAAATAGTGTCCTTTTTATGCAATTTTATACTATCTAATTGTTTTTTGAATGGTTTAATAAATTCAAAATATGCAGGCTTCATTTTCGGATCTAGTGGCTCTGCTGATGGAAGTTTTTCTCTAAACGGATCTACTTGTTTTCCATATTTCCAAAAACGATAACAAACGTGCGGGCCACTTGTATTCCCTGTCATACCCACCAAACCAATGACATCTCCTTGTTTTACATAATCACCAACTTTAACTTTTCGTCGTTTCATATGTAAATACTGAGTTGTATAGGTGCTATTATGCATAATCTTTACATAGTTACCATTTCCTCCTCTTCTTGCAGACTCCACAACGGTTCCGCTTGCGGTGGCCATTATATCAGTTCCATATTTGGCGGCAAAATCAGTTCCTTTATGCGCACGCACTCTACCATAAAGAGCTATTTTTCTTCTTAGATTGTAACGTGATGATATACGGTATTGAAACTTAATAGGTGATTTTAAAAACGCTCTACGTAACATGTTTCCCTTTTCGTCATAAAATTCAGGAATATTACTAATAGAGTCTCCCACAAACTTATAAGCATGTAAATCTTCTCCTTTATGATTAAAAACTGCTGCTTTCACTTCTCCATAACCAACAAAAACAGTATCATTAATAAATCTCTCTTCATAAATTAATTTAAATTTATCTCCTTTTTGTAGTCGATAAAAATCAAGAGTCCAAGCATAAATATCGGCCACTGTATTTGTTAATGTTGGTTTCAATCCCAAACTGTCCATCGTAACTGATAGACTTGAAGAAATTTCTCCTAAAATTTCTTTTTCTATCGTTTTAATTTTTTTCTTAAACGTATATGAGGAGATTACAGAATCTTTAAAATTGATAATGGTAGCATTAACTTTATTATGTTTGTAAATAAAAATTTGTGCTTTTTCTAGGGAATCTCTTGATGTTAAAATGGTGTATGCTTTACCAGATCGAATTCGCCTCACATCAAAGGTGTCTTTAATTACCGTGGCTATTTCGTTAATTTTTGGGTAGAGTACATGGTATCTATCCATGATTACTCCAAAACTTTCCCCACTTTTAATTGTATCATTTATTACTCTGTAGTTATCTAAGTTAAACCCAAAAGCATAAATAGGTTTTGGTTTTTCTATTTTTACAGGAATTTTTACGGCATCCTTTTTTTCGTCTTTACATGAAAAAAATGAATAAAAAACAAGAATCAAGAGAATATATTTTTTCAAAAAAAAGATGTTTAAAATTGAGTTTATCTACAAAAATACAAATAAAAACTATTGCTTATTATACTTTAACAATAAGTAAACAACTTATTCCGTTTTTAATCAAAAATGATTTCGAAAGGATTCGCTAATCCTTTATAGGCTACTAACTCGGCACTAAGAGAACCTACAGATAAAGATGCTTTCATTTTTACTGGTATTTTATTATTATCAGCAGTTATCCAAACAGTTACACTTTCTTGTGCTTTAAAGACTCTTCCTGCCTGAACCATTGGTCTAAACTTTTGTGTTTTTACTTTTCCGAATTTTGTTTTTAGCATTTCGTGCCCTAAAAAACGCAACTTAAATGGGTGGCTTTTATCATCAAAAAATATATTTGTTATTATTTCATCTCCTTTTTTCATTCCTTTCGTATTATAACTCCTTAAAAAATAAAAGGTAGAAATCATATCCTGTGGCCCGGTTACTGAAATAGTACTGTCTTTTTTCTTGATAAAATCTTGAACATATGCTGTATTGTTTTTTTTATTAAAGGTTGTTTGGCGATTTTTTTTATAACCTCCTTCATTTATTTTTCTTTTAAACAAATACGGCTTTCCAGTTTCTATATCAAAATACGATTGATAATTATCTTTTACTTTAAAAAACCATTTAATCATTCCGGTTGTCCAACCTTTACCCGTAGCATGTAATACTTTTTCACCCTTTAAATCTTCTTCTTTTAACGATAAAGTAGCATTTCCTGCTTTTAAAAAACCACTGTAACTCATTTTAAACTTAAGCCACTCGCCATCTTTAAATGCTGTTGTTTTTTGTTGACCAAAAATAATTATGGTAAAAAATAATGCGCAAATAAAAAATATTTTTTTCTTCATAATATTCAAACTTATGAAAAAAGTTAGACAATTATTGTTCCAAACTAAAAAAGCTGCTCGATTTTATAATCAAACAACTTTTTATTTATTATTAAACGGAGTTAAAATATTCCCCAATTTTTCAATTCTTCTTCACTCCATAAATATGGAAAAAATATTCTTCGTTGATACTTAGGATGCATATATTTTCGCCAATTACTTCCGCCAGTTGCTTCTAAATCCTTATCGCCACCTCCCAAATATTTACCTGCAGCATTGTAATGTGCCATTACCCATTTTACATTTACAGTATAATCATAATGACGCATTGCTTTGATTAGTTCTTCATTTTTTTGAACATCATCAGGTAATTCTTGAAATTTTTTAGATAAGTTACATTCGTTGTAATCTTCCATGAAATCAATAAATTCTCCCATATATTTCTTTTCGAATAATCGCAATAAAGCTGATTTCTCTCCTGTTCTATGGTCTTTTCCTGCTGCTTGCCAGTATAAATGATCAAAAGCATTTTTTAAAGATGATTCTCTATCAATTGTATCTCTAAAACGCACATCAATTAAATTGATTAATTCGGTTGAAGCAAATTCAATCTTACGATACTGTGCACTTTGAAATCCACTTGCTGGAGCTAATGTATTTCTAAATTTTAAGTATTGATCTACATCCATTCCATCTGCCATTACAGAAAACGAGCTACATAACATATCAAAATACCTACTGATACGCATTAAATGTTTTGAAAATTTATCGGCAGTAATGACTTGTTTTGAAAGAGAAATTTGATCAATTTCCCACAATATCATTTTAAATAATATCTCATTTACTTGATGGTACATAATAAATACCATTTCATCTTTTTCTGTAGTTCTAGGGATTTGCAACCCTAATAAAGCATCTGTTTGAATATAATCCCAATAAGTAATAGGAGTACTATATAAAAGACCCTCTAACATCGTATTTAAAGGAACTCCTAATTTTTCGTATTTTTCTTCTAGTGCTTTTAAAATATCGTCTTTACTCATTTTATGTTTTTTTCGTTAAAGTTTACTTTTTTAATTTAATTATAAATAAACTTTATGAGAAAGGTGATTTTATGTTTTTGAAATTATGATTCATTTTTAAAATAAAAAAGAAGAACCAAGAATTCAGATTTATTATCTTACTTCTTGGTTCTATTTATATTAGGCTATAATGTTCCTCTTTTTGCTTGTTCTCTTTCGATTGATTCGAATAAAGCTTTAAAGTTACCAGCTCCAAATCCACGAGCTCCCATTCTTTGAATTATTTCGAAGAATAAAGTTGGTCTATCTTCAACTGGTTTTGTGAAAATTTGTAATAAATACCCTTCTTCATCTGCATCAATCATAATAGATAGTTCTTGTAATTTAGAAATATCTTCTTTCATCATTTTCATATGCTCACCTAAACGCTCAGGAATACCGTCATAATATGCTTGTGGAGGTGGTGGTAAGAATTCAATTCCGTTTGCTTTAAGTTGAGATACTGTTTTAATAATATCATCAGTAGCTACGGCAATATGTTGTACTCCTTCACCTTCGTAAAAATCTAAATACTCTTCAATTTGCGAACGCTTCGCAGCTTTTGCTGGCTCATTAATTGGAAATTTAATACGACCGTTACCATTACTCATTACTTTACTCATTAAAGCTGAATATTCAGTATGGATTTGTTTATCGTCAAATGATAAGAAATTCACGAATCCCATAACATCTTCGTACCATTTTACCCAATTATTCATTTGTCCCCAACCTACATTTCCTACCATGTGGTCAATGAATTTTAACCCTGCGCTTGGTGGATTGTAATCTGATTTCCACTCTTCAAACCCTGGTAAAAACGCTCCTGTATAATTTTTACGCTCTACAAACATGTGCACTGTTTCTCCGTAAGTATAAATACCTGCTCTTACAACTTCACCAAACTCATCCGTTTCAACGGTTGGTTCCATGTATGATTTCGCGCCTCTTTTTATAGTTTCTTCGTATGATTTACGAGCATCTTCTACCCAAAGAGCTATTATTTTTACTCCATCACCATGTTGAACAATATGATCGTTAATTGGCGATTTACTATTCAATGGTGTTGTTAATACTAAACGTATCTTATCTTGTTTTAAAACGTAACTTACTGAATCTTTTGACCCTGTTTCTAATCCTTTATAAGCATGTGACTGAAAACCAAATGCCGTTTTATAAAAATGTGCTGCTTGCTTTGCGTTACCTACGTAAAACTCTACATAATCTGTTCCTAATAAAGGCAAGAAATCTTGCGCTCCTTCAAATATTTTTTCTAAACCGTAGTTTACTGATTTTACTTCTTTTGCCATCTTTTGATGATTTTAGTGTGTTTGTATTTTAGCCCTGATTGAGGCATTTATTGAAGCTCCCTGAAGTGAGCACTGCTAAAAGCAGGGAATAGATTTTAAGACTATTTATTCTAGCCAAGATTTATAGTAATCTTCATCCGCAATTTTCATAGCTTCCTCTGTAACCATTAAAGGTTTAAAAGTATCTACCATAACTGCTAATTCTTCGGTTTTTGTTTTACCAATACTTCTTTCTGCTGCTCCTGGGTGTGGACCATGAGCAATACCTGCTGGATGCAAAGAAATATGACCCGCTTCAACATCGTTTCTGCTCATAAAATCTCCATCAACGTAATACAATACTTCATCAGCATCAATATTACTATGGTTATATGGCGCAGGAATTGATAGTGGATGATAATCGTATAAACGAGGTACAAAAGAACAAATTACAAAAGCACTAGTTTCAAAAGTTTGGTGAATAGGAGGAGGTAAATGAATCCTTCCTGTAATTGGTTCAAAATCATGAATAGATAATGCATACGGATAATTAAAACCATCATATCCAACTACATCAAATGGATGCGAATTGTAAACCATATCAAAAATTTCATCCTTCTTTTTTACCTTAATGATGAAATCTCCTTTTTCGTTATTGGTTTCTAACTCGTACGGACGGCGAATATCGCGTTCGCAATATGGTGAATGCTCTAATAATTGTCCGAACCAATTACGATACTGTTTTGGTGTGTAAATTGGTGCGTGAGATTCTACGATAAATAATCGATTGTCTTCTGTATCGAAATCTATTTTATAGATTATTCCTCTCGGAATAATTAAATAGTCTCCGTATTTAAAATCTAAATTTCCATAAATAGTTCTAAGCTTACCAGTTCCTTTATGAATGAAGATCATTTCATCTGAATCTGTATTCTTATAAAAATACTCAGTTGTAGATTTTCTTGGTGCAGCCAAAGCTATATGACAGTCTGAATTGGTTAACACAATTTTTCGACTCTCTAAATAATCGTCTTCTGGCGGCACTTGAAATCCGCGTAATCGATACGATTGAATATTATTTTCTTTTGCAATTTTTGGCGCAACAGAATACTGTTTTCGAATATCTTTAACTTGTGTTGGTCGTTGTTCGTGGTAAGAATTGGTAGACATTCCGTCAAATCCAACAGTTCCAAACAACTGCTCGTAGTATAAACTTCCGTCTTCTTTACGAAATTGAGTGTGTCTTTTAGGCGGTATTTTTCCTAGTTTATGATAAAAAGGCATACTATTAATGTTTTAAATAATTAAAATTAAATGAATATGTACTCATCTAAATTCCTTATTCAGGATTACGCTTCATCAAAAACTTTAAGTGTGATAATAAGTCTAAGTACATTTTATTAGAACTTTTTTAGTTGCTTGCTCCACAAATATACAGAAAAGTATGTGAGTTTTTTAACTCTCAGGGGCTAATTCAACTTCTAAACCATCCATTTCTGGTTTCATTTGTAGTTGACATCCTAAACGACTATTATCCTCAACATTAAAAGCTTCTGCTAACATTGCATCTTCATCATCGGTCATTTCTGATAATTCATGATTAGATTTCACGTAACATTGACAAGAAGCACACATTGCCATCCCTCCACAAACACCAATAGTTCCTTCGGGAGCTAACTCATACGAACGAACAACTTCCATTAAGTTCATTGCCATATCTGTAGGTGCAATAACTTCATGTGTTACGCCTTCTCTATCTGTTATTTTTATAGTTATGTCTTGCTCCATTATTCAATAATTAATATATAGATTGTATTCCAAAAAGTTCAAATAGAGGAGTAATAGCGACTAATAATACTAAAACATAAACAATCGCTTTCACCAAAATTGATGTAGTTATTCTTATTGGTATAAATACATGTTCTTTATCTAGTTTATATTCCTGTAAAAGGATATCTTTTGATTGATAAATTGGACTATCAAAATCCAAGTTAGAATTTGATAATTCTTTCTTTTCTCTAGGAGTTTCTAAATATTTAAGATAACCTATTAATAAAAATAGAGAACTAATAATAAATATATCAAAACTAGTTATCAAATTTTCAAAAGAGTTAATAAATAAGAAATTTAAATAAATCATAATCTTAGTTTTTATCTAAAAAGCTATTTGATGAAATTCTAAAGCAACCTTTCAACTACGCTCAAGGCAATACTTATCAAAATACTAATTATTCTATCTTCTTAACAACAGCTTTCGGAGCTTCTTTTCTGGTTCCGTCAAAACCTGTAATCCCACCAACAGTGGTATACTTCATTACGTATTTTTTATCTGGAAATATACGTTGAAAAGCACTTTGGCACATTAAAGTTGCTTCATGAAAACCACATAAAATTAACTTTAATTTCCCTGGATACGTATTTACATCTCCAATAGCATAAATACCAGGGATGTTCGTTTGATAATCTAAGGCGTTATTTACTTTAATGGCATTTTTTTCTATCTCTAAACCCCAGTCAGCAATTGGCCCTAATTTGGGTGACAAACCGAAAAGAGGAATAAAGTGATCACACTTTAAAATATATTGTCCTTTTTCTTTTTGTTCAATTAAAACTCCTTCAACATTAGTGTCACCAACAATCCCTTTAACTTCGGCTGGTGTAACTAAATTAATTTTTCCTGCATTTTTTAATTCTTGAACTTTATCAACAGAATCAAGCGCTCCTCTAAATTCATTTCTACGATGTACTAAAGTAACAGATTTTGCGATGTCTGTTAAGAAAACTGACCAGTCTAAAGCTGAATCTCCACCACCAGCAATTACCACGTCTTTATCGCGATATAATTCTGGTTCTTTAATCATGTATTCAACTCCTTTGTCTTCATAGTTTGCAATACCAGGAATCGGTGGTTTACGAGGCTCAAAACTACCTAAACCTCCAGCAATAGCTACTACTGGTGCTTGGTGTTTTGTACCTTTATTTGTGGTTACTATAAAACTGCCGTCTTCTAGTTTTTCAATCGTATCAGCACGCTCACCTAAAGTAAACCCTGGCTCAAATTGCTTAATTTGTTCCATTAATTTATCGGTTAAATCTCCCGCTAAAATTTCTGGATATGCTGGTATATCGTAAATGGGTTTTTTAGGGTAGATTTCTGAACACTGTCCCCCTTGCTGAGGCAATGCGTCAATTAAATGACAACGGAGCTTTAATAATCCTGCTTCAAAAACGGTGAACAGTCCAGTAGGACCTGCACCAATAATGAGTATATCTGTATTAATCATTTTAAAATAATAAAATCATGTAAAATTAGTAATTAAAGCTTTTCTAAAAACTGACATTTATCAGTTATGCTATATTAATTACTTCTTCAATATGTGGAGCATACTTTCGAATGGTTGCTTCAACTCCGTTTTTCAACGTCATTTGATTTACTGAACATCCACTACAAGCACCTTCTAGCTGCACTTTTACTATATTATTTTCAATAGATAATAACTTAATATTTCCTCCATCACTTATTAAAAAAGGACGAATTTCTTCTAGAGCTTTTTCTACATTATTTTCTACTTCTATTGCTGTCATAACCTTTAATTATTTTGTACTACAACCACTCATTGTGGTAATACGAACTACCTCAGTAACTGGTAAATTAGCGTTTCTTTTTAATAGCTGAGAAACCATTTCCTTAGTTACATCTTTAAATGCCTTTTCTAAAGGTGTGTTTTCTTGTAAAGCTACAGGGTGACCTGTATCTCCTGCTTCACGAATACTTTGTACTAATGGTATTTCTCCTAAGAAACTTGTTTGTATATCTTCAGCTAAATTTTTAGCACCTCCTTTACCAAAAATATAATATTTATTATCAGGTAATTCAGCAGGTGTAAAATATGCCATGTTTTCTACGATACCCAATACTGGTACGTTAATACTTTCTTGCTTAAACATTGCGACTCCTTTTTTAGCATCAGCCAAAGCAATATTTTGTGGCGTACTTACAATAACTGCCCCGTTAATAGGAACTGCTTGAACTATTGATAAATGTATATCTCCTGTACCTGGAGGCAAATCAATCAATAAGAAATCTAATTCACCCCAGTCTGCATCAAAAATTAATTGATTCAGGGCTTTTGAAGCCATTGGCCCACGCCAAATTACAGCTTGATTAGGATCTGTAAAAAAACCAAGAGATAATAATTTTACTCCGTAATTCTCAACAGGTTTCATTTTAGAACGCCCGTCTACTTTTACTGCTAAAGGCTTTTCTTTTTCTACATCAAACATTAAATGTTGAGAAGGCCCATAAACATCAGCATCTAAAATACCCACTTTAAATCCCATTTTAGCTAAAGACACCGCCATATTAGAAGTAATAGTAGATTTCCCTACTCCACCTTTTCCTGATGCTATTGCTATAATATTTTGGATATTAGGAATCTCTTTTCCTTTAATTTCTTTAGGGTTTTCTTTTTGCTGAACCTCAACTTTCACATTCACTTTTACATCAATTTTTGAATCGACATGTTCGTGAATTGCTTTCGTAATTTCAACTTCCACCTTCTTTTTTGCTTGTAAAGTAGGGTTTGTGATTGTTACATCAACAATAACTTCTTCACCAAAAGCAACTACATTTTTTATGTTTTCGTTTTCCACTAAACTTTTACCTTCTCCTGGTGCAGTAATAGTTTCCAACGCTTTGTATATGTCTTGTTTCTTAAAACTCATTTGAGTGTTTAATTAAATTAATTCTAAGGAACAAAGATACATTTTAGACCTCAGAAAATAAAGCGTTTAGATTGCGTTTATTTATAGGTTGATAAGAGATATTTATTTTTAGTATTTTCGCCTAAACTATCTATAAAATAACAAAAGAGTTAAAAAGCACTAAAGATCAATGATTGCAAAAAAAAGATATAGAATATTAGCCTTTCTTTTTGATTCCGTAATTTATTTTTCGTTTGTGTATATTACAGCACATTTTTTTGGAACCCTTAATAATGATGGGGGTTATACTGTTAATGGTTTACCTGCCTTTTTATTATTTCTTTTAACCTTTTTCTTGTGGCCAATAAGCGAGGCTTTATTTGGACAAACTCTAGGTAAAAAATTATTCGATTTAAGGGTCGTTAATGAAGATGATAGTAAGATTAATTTTAGCCAAGCTTTTTTAAGATTCTTTTTTGGATTTGTTGATTATATGTTCATTTCAGGGATTTTTGTTGCCATGAGTAACGATAAAAACCAAAGAATAGGGGATCTAATAGCAAAAACTAAAGTTATTAAAACTCATTAGAAGGATTCCAAAAAACGTTTTCAAAGTCTTGAATTTGATTCTCAACGACAATTATCCCTTCACTTTCTAATAATTGCTGCATAAGATTTGTTCCATCAAAATGTTGTTTTCCTGTAAGTAAACCTATTCTATTAACAACTCTATGAGCAGGCACCTCTTTCGCACCAGAGTTATTCATTGCCCAACCTACCATTCTTGCAGAACGAGCTGCTCCTAAATACGTAGCAATTGCACCATAGCTTGTTACCTTTCCGTAAGGTATTAAGCGCGCAACCTCATATACTCTTTCAAAAAAATTGTCTGATTCTTTCATGTGTTAAATATAAAGTTTTAATACTGAGTATATAGCAATAGACCCTGTTATCAGCCCAATAAAAAGTGTAAAATATTTAGAATATGCTATTAATTTAGTTTCAAATTTTTTAGCTAAGAAAAGATAACAACTCAAAACAGCAAAAGTTCCTAAAACAGTACCAATGCCAAAAACAGACGTACAGGTTAACTCTGACGTTGCCCAACCATGCATTACAAAAAAAGAGTGTGCTACAGCGAAAAATGGAATTGCAAACATATTAACTGAAGAAAGTGACAAGCCCCATATAAATCCGTTTTTAACAGGCTTTACATTTCTTTCTTGTGGTATGGACAGACCTTTGTAAATAAAAAACAAAGAAAGCATTGCAAAAACGATAATCGCTAAATTTTGAACCCAATAAATTAATTGGGGATAACTTTCTAAAGTTTCTGAAATTTTTACAGCTAAAAAAACTTGAAAAAGCACTATAATAGAAGCTCCAATAATAAATTGAAAAGCTGTTTCCTTATTGTTTTCTATGTATATTCTACTTGCCGTGAGATTCAACATGCTTGGAGGTGTAAAACCAACATAAGAGGTTACAAATCCCAAGATTAAATGTGATAAAATCATTTTTAGAGTGCTTTTTACTAGTTCACTCTAAGTTTGACGCAAGGATTTTATTTTCCTTTCGAAAAACTTTAGATTTTTACTCTTCGAGTAAATTTAATATTTTAATTTAAAACGGATATATGTAATTGGCTTCCCTTTTTCTAGATATTGTTTTTCGTAGAAAGTTTGAGTCGAAGTTACTTCTTCTGGCGCTCCTTCGTTTTTATACACATTATGATTCGCATGTATAATTTCGTGGCCTTCACCATGTAACAAACCTAAAGTATAACCGTGCATAAATTCGCTATCGGTTTTTAGATTCATTATTCCATCTTCTTTTAAAATATGGTCATATCTTTTTAAGAATGTAGTATTGGTCATTCTATGCTTTGTTCGCTGATATTTGATTTGTGGATCTGGGAAAGTTATCCAAATCTCATCAACTTCATTTTTAGCAAAAATATAATCTACCAATTCTATTTGTGTTCTAATAAAGGCAACATTCTGCATGTCGTTTTCAATAGCCGTTTTAGCACCACGCCAAAAACGAGCTCCTTTAATATCTATACCAATAAAATTTTTTTCTGGATTTTTTTCTGCTAACGCAATAGTGTATTCTCCTTTACCACAACCCAATTCTAAAACAATAGGATTGTCGTTTTTAAAAAAAGTGTTCCATTTTCCTTTTAAAGAAAAATTTCCTACTACTTCTTCTCTAGATGGCTGAAGTACGTTTGCAAACGTTTCATTTTCCTTGAAACGTTTTAGTTTGTTTTTGCTTCCCAATGTTTATATGAATTAAGCTTGATCTTCAGTTCCTTCTTTTAAGAAGATAGATGATTGCCACATCCAATAACCAAATAACACTATTAAAACTATCACAAACACCCAATTAACCATATTTGAAGTCCACCATCCTGCATCGCCTTTAGCAACTTCTAAACGCAACCATCTAAATGGTGCTAATATGATTTCAAAAAAATTTCCAATTAATCTAAAAATATTTAATCCTAACATAACTTGATTATCTTTACGTTTGCAAAAGTATAAAAAGAAACCATGTTAGCCAATTTTTTCGGTAAATCAAAACCTGTAAATTTCATAGTGCTTTTCGCGCTCTTTTTAATTTACTTTTCTTTCAGTTTATTTTCTAAAGAACTGTCTTTTAATTCCATTAAAGAATTACTTTGGTTTATTGTGCTGTTTTCCGTTTTTAATTTCATTATTGCGAAAAATCAATTGACCTTTGATAATTCTTTTGGTTTTTTGTTTTTTATAATACTCTTCGGGTTTTTCCCGGATACTATTAGTATTAATAAAACATTTTACGCGTGTTTAACTGTACTCCTTTTTTTACGTAAAGTGTACAGCTTACAATCATCAAAAAATGCTTTTCATAAGTTATTTGATGGCGGTTTATGGCTTGGGATTTCCTTTTTAATTGAACCTTATACAGCACTGTTTGCCGTTTTACTATATTTTTCAATTTACTTTCATCAACGCTTCACTTATCAAACCTTATTAATTCCTTTGATTGGATTTGGGTGTCCTATATTTTTGTTTTTCACGTATTGTTTTTGGTATGATACAATGGATGCTTTTCACCTTCTTTTCGATTGGAATTCTTCTTATAACTTAACACCTTACTTAAGTGCGAAATACTTATTCCCAATTATTTTTACAGGTATTTTTGTGCTTTTCACGATACTATTAAAAAGCCCAAAAGCATTGGCTATTCTTAATACGTTTAGAAAAAATTGGATTTTAACCTTTACCCATTTAGTAATTTCTTTATCGATTGTACTACTAATTAATAACAAAACTGGAAGTGAATTCTTATTTCTCTTCTTTCCTACCACTATAATATTAGCAAATGGTTTGGAATTATTTCAAAAAAAATGGTTTGCTGATATAATAGTATTGTTGTTTTTGGCTTGTTCGATAATAGTAAACTTTATATAACCCTACATTTTTGTACCAAAAGATAAATCGCCAGCATCACCTAAACCAGGAACAATATATCCTTTATCATTAAGGCCTTCATCTATATCTGCAATCCATAATTCAGTGTTTTCTGGAAAGAATTTTTCGATGTATTCAACACCTTCAGTAGAACCGATAACCGATACTATTTGAATTTTTTTAGGGGTTCCATATTTTTTTATAGCTTCATAAACCGCCACTAATGAACGACCTGTAGCTAGCATTGGATCAACCAATAATAATGTTTTACCGTCAATTGCCGGAGATGCGAAATACTCTACAACAATTTCAAACTCTTCATCGTTATTCGGATGGTGACGATAGGCAGATATAAACGCATTTTCAGCATCATCAAAATAGTTCAGGAGTCCATTATGCAAAGGTAATCCTGCTCTAAGAATTGAGCATAGAATAACATCATTAACAGGAAAATCTGTCTGTTTAATTCCTAAAGGGGTTTCAATTTCTTTCGGTTCGAAAGATAATTTTTTACTTAATTCATACCCTAAAACTTCACCTATTCGCTCAATATTTCTACGAAAACGCATAGAATCTTTTTGAACATCTACATTTCTTATTTCTGCCAAAAATTTATTTAAAATAGATTTATCTTTGGCAAGGTGATGAATTTTCATAGTTATCTTTTTTACCCTACAAAGAAACAGAAAATATTTAGGCTTTAATAAATTTCTTTAAACTGACTATTAATTTGTTTCTGTCTTCAACATGACTCATGTGTCCGTTAGGAAGTTCAAATAGAGGAGTATTTGTTCGTTTAGATTCTTCAATAATCGACTGATAATTCAATATTGGATCATTTTCCCCTACAATTATCAACCTTTTATCAATAGTTTGTAAAACCGCTTCTTTATTATCTCTTAATCGCATCCCCTTTGTTGCTGCTATATATCCTTGAACTGGGGTTTGTAAAGCTTCTTTTTTTATTTGCGCTATCTCTACAATAAATTTTTCCCGAGTTTCAATAGTAAATAAATTTAAGATTGATAGTTTTACTAGATTATCATAATTCGTTTGCGCCATTTTACAAGCTCTTAAACGCAACTCTTTTCGCTCTTCAGAATCTGCCTGAGCAGTAGAATTCAGCAAACACAGTCCTTTTATATTTCCTGCATATTTCCCTGCAAACGCTAAAGAAACATAGCCTCCCATTGAATGTCCTATTATATAAACTTTTCTAAGACGTAATGATTTCAAAACTTCCTTTACCCCTTCAGCCATGTCATCCATCGTATGAACATAACCAATACAATCAGTATTTCCATGGCCCAATAGATCAATACAAATTACACGATTTTTTTTCGAAAATTCTTCTGATATCGCATTCCACATAGTAGAATTCTCAAGAAAACCGTGAAGAAGTACGATAGCATTTCCTTTTCCAACATCTGAATATGCTATTTTACTATTTTTATAAATGATGAAGTCTTGCATATTGCAAAAATATGTATCTTCCGCTAGTATTTATTCTAAAACCATGTTTACCTCTCCTTTTTCTTTAATTTCAAAAAAATTAGAAAAAAAATTCACTTTTTTTCTTGTAATAGCGACTCTCTTTATTGGGTATTGGATGTTTTTTTTTGATAGTTTTCTAACGAATAGTGTTTGTGAAAATGGAATTATTTCTTTTCAATTAGCTAAAGAAGTTCGTATTTCTGAGGCTATTTTAAATTCATGGAATACTCAATCAAAAATTAGTGCCGGATTAAGTATCGGTTTAGATTTTCTTTTTTTAATCGTTTATCCTTCATTAATTGCCTTATTCGTCGATAAATTAAACAGAAGACTATGGAAAAACCATTCTTTCTATTCACTTGGGCTAATTATACTATATTCACAATTCGTTGCCGCTTTATTTGACGCTGTTGAAAACATTGGTTTGATACAATTATTATTGGGAAATATTACCCAATTTTGGACATCAGTAGTTTATTATTTTGCCGCTATAAAATTTATATTAATTACTATTGGGATAGTATATATAACCATAAATTTAATCATTTTTATAATTAGAAAAATAAACAAGAATGAATAAAACTAAAGAAATATTTGTTATTGGTTTTGCACTGTTTTCACTATTTTTTGGCGCAGGTAATTTATTAT
Organism: uncultured Tenacibaculum sp.; assembly: GCA_965364955.1. GTDB lineage: Bacteria > Bacteroidota > Bacteroidia > Flavobacteriales > Flavobacteriaceae > Polaribacter. The sequence continues at coordinate 28,879 of CBDTZS010000006.1, forward strand.
TACCTCCTCTTTTAGGTTATAACGCAGGTAATAACTGGTTTTGGGTAACGCTTGGTTTTATGATTACTGCCGTTGTAATTCCTATTCTCGGAATTTTAGCGCATGCTAAATTACAAGGTACTTTATACGATTTCGGAAAAAAAGTGTCACCAACATTTAGTTTATTGTATTGCATTATTGTGTACATCATTTCTATAGCCATCCCATCACCAAGAACCGCATCGGCTACTCATGAAATTGCTATCCATCCTTTTTTTGGCACAAGCCCGTTAATAACGAGTTGTGTATACTTCACCTTAGTATTGGTCTTTGTTTTAAATAGATCTAAAGTATTAAACCTTATTGGTAAATACCTAACACCTTTTATAGTACTTATTTTAGTATTGGTTATTGGTATCGGATTATTTTCTAGCGATATGATTATGAATCCGAGTATATTTACAACACCTATTGTAGGTGGTTTACTAGAAGGGTATCAAACTTTTGATGCTATTGGCGCTGTGGTTGTTGGTGGTGTCGTTATTATCTCTTTAAATTTAAAAGGATACACTTCGTTCGCCGATAAAAAAGAGTTAATTAAAAAAGCAGGTTTTATTGCTGGTATTGGGCTTTTCGTAATTTATGCTGGCTTAATTTCTGTAGGGGCATTTTATGGATCAGAGATTTTAGTTGACGGCACGTTAAGTAGCGATATGCAAAGAGCAAATTTATTACGAGGAATTAGTATAGCAACCTTAGGAAACATTGGAAATGTCTTTTTAAGTACACTTATTGCATTGGCTTGTTTTACAACTGCTGTTGGTATTATTACTGGAACTTCCGATTATTTTAAAGGCTTATTCAAAAACTCACAAAAAGCCTATATAATTACAGCAATTATTGGTTGTTTAGTTGGAATTTTAGTTGGTCAATTAGATTTCCATTCTATCATTGTAATTGCTTTACCTATATTAATGTTTATTTATCCTATAACAATAATCTTAATTATTTTAAATGTTCTTCCAAATAAATATGCTTCTAATATGGTATTTAAAATAGTTGTATTGGTTACATTCATTTTTAGCATCCCCGATTTTCTAGAATTTATTATTGATAAAGAACATTTAACTGAAATCAAGAATATTATTCCGCTAGCAAATCATCATCTAGGTTGGGTATTACCAGCAATTGTAAGTTTTATTTTAACGAACCTTATAGAAACAAAAAAGCTTGCGTAAAGCAAGCTCTTGTACTATTTAATATAGCAATGCATTAAACCCAACTAGCTATCGCCCTGCGATTAAAATCTATATCCTAAGTTAATACCTACTCTTGGTACTACAGAACGAGCTTCAGAAGTAAACATATTTCTTCCTAAACCTGCATAAACATCAACCACAAAACCTCCTGAAGAGATGTATTTAGAACCTAAAGCTACACCTAAAGCACCATCTGTGTACTCTACGTTATTCTTGTTTTCTCCATTATTAACTCCTAAAAATATTTCACCAAAATAATTCCAATTACTATTGGCTGTAAAATAATGACGAAAATATGGAGTAATCATCCAGTTTTCATTATATCTAAAATCAGATGATTTTTTTTCAAAATTATACAATCCTGAAATCCCTACTGATGAACGATCGCTAGTATAATATTCATAAGAAAGTTCTACTGTTTTAAATGCTAAAGCATCTAATATATCAACTTTTACTTCTTGCTGTGCTTGTGTGAATGAGCTGATAAAAAGTACAGCTATTAAAAGTGTTTTTTTCATATTTAATTTTTAAATCAATTATAATCTTAACTATCAATTACAATACCATAAGCATACATTAATTGCAGAATATGCTACAAATAAAATAATTTATTACTCTTTAGTTAAGAACAATCACAATCAGTATCGCAACCTTTACTTTTTTTCATTTTAACAAAGAACTTTTTTATTAAAAAAAGCACTGCTAAACCGACGGTTATATATGTAATAATTTCTTGCATTAACGTAATATTTGATAGGCAATAAAAGCTGATAAATATGCCAAAGTACCCATACCTACTAACTGCACTATTGGCCATTTCCAACTTTTAGTTTCTCTTTTTACAATTGCCAAAGTAGCCATACATTGCATAGCAAAGGCGTAAAATAATAACAAAGACATTCCTGTAGCAAAATTGAACCGTTTTTCACCCGTTTCATGGTTTATTTCTGCAGCCATTTTTTCTTTAATTGTTGAGATATCTTCATCGTTATTTTCAACACTATAAATTGTAGCTAAAGTACCTATAAACACTTCTCGAGCAGCAAACGAAGCTATCAAGCCAATTCCAATTTTCCAATCATACCCTAGAGGTTTCACAACAGGTTCTATTGCTTTTCCTGCAATTCCTATATAAGATTTTTCTAATTTAGCTGACGCTATTTTCTGAGACAAGGCTTCTTTTGATAATTGTTGGTTTGCAACATCTTCTATCACATTTTTTTCTACATTATCAAATGATGAAGGACCGTTTGAGGCTAAAAACCACAGTACAATTGATATTGCCAAAATTATTTTTCCTGCTCCGAAAACAAAAGCTTTCGTTTTTTCTAATACATCAAAAAACACATTTTTAGCTGACGGAAGCTTGTAATTAGGCATTTCAATCACAAAAAATGAGGTGTTTTTTATTTTTATTGTTTTATGTAAAATATATGCCCCTATAATTGCCGCAGCAAAACCAAGAACATACAAACCTAATAATGTTAATCCTTGCAAACTTAAAATTCCAAATATTTTTGTGTCCGGAATTATTAAGGCAATTAAAATAGCATAGACTGGTAAACGTGCTGAACAGGTAGTGAATGGGGTTACTAAAATTGTAATTAAACGTTCTTTCCAACTAGAAATAGTTCTTGTTGCCATTATTGCTGGTATCGCACATGCTGTACCTGAAATTAAAGGGATTACACTTTTACCGCTCATTCCAAAACGGCGCATAATTTTATCCATCAAAAACACGACTCTACTCATATAACCAGTTTCTTCAAGAATGGCGATAAATAAAAACAAAATTGCTATCTGTGGAATAAAAATAAGTACACCTCCAACTCCAGGAATAATTCCTTCGGTTAATAAATCAGTAAACATCCCTATTGGCAAATTCGCTTTAGCAAACCCAGCGATATCTGCAAATAAGCCATCTATCAAATCCATTGGTGTTGATGCCCAATCGAAAACTGATTGGAAAATCAATAATAATAATCCGAAGAAAATAATATATCCAAATATTTTATGAGTAAAAACTTTATCTAACTTAGATCGTAAATCAGTAGCTTTAGAAGCATCGACCTTATATGTTTTATTTAAAATTGAATTAATTTTCTGGTATCGATAAATTGTTTCTTTATGTTGATATTTTTTTTGCTTAGAAACATCTTCACTAAACAATTGCAACTCTTCTTTTTCAGCTTCAGAAAGCATCGATGTATCTTTCTTGGTTAGCATCATCCATAATTCATATGGTGAAAAATTAGTGCTCTTTTTTGATAATTCATCAAAATATTCTTGATCAATTTTAGTAGAAATTTCCTTAAAATTAGAATGTTTTATTAATGCTTTATAATTTATAATTTCATTTTTTAAATCACTTATTCCTTCATTGTTTCTAGCAGACATTAAAATCACTTTAGTCTGTAGTTCTTTTTCTAAACGTTCAATCTCTATCGAAATCCCTTTACGTTTCAATTGATCAGCCATATTTAAGGCTAAAATTGTAGGAATTTCTAAATCTTGAATTTGAGAGAAAAGCAATAAATTTCTCTTTAAGTTCTCAACATCAGCAACCACTATAATTACATCTGGTTTTTCGTTTTCTTGAGAATTCAATAAAGTTTTTAAAACTATACTTTCATCAATCGAAGTTGGATTGATACTATAGGTTCCTGGTAAATCGGTAATAATTGCTGATTCTTTATCAGACAGTTTACATGTCCCTTGTTTTTTATCAACTGTTACTCCTGGATAATTACCTACTTTTTGATTTAAACCTGTTAATTGATTAAATAGTGAAGTTTTTCCTGTATTCGGATTCCCAATTAAAGCTACTTTAATACGCTTACTCATCAGTTATATTTTGGTAATTACAATTTGACAAGCGGTTTCTTTTCGAATTGCTAAATGACTTCCATTTACACATATGTATATCGGGTCTTTTAAAGGAGCAATCTGTAACAGCTCTACTTCTGTTCCTGGCAAACAGCCCATTTCTAATAATTTTAAAGGAATAATGTCTAAACATTCTTCAGATATAATTCCTCTCTCTCCGATCTGTAAAGTTGCAATTGAGTTCAAATGACACGTATAAATTGGGATACAAAGATACTAAAATAGAACCATTCTAAACAATAGCATGTTAACAATCTCAAGTTTCTTTTTATTGGTTGCTCTCTGTATTTGAAATCTTATATTTGTCGTATGACTTTCGATCAAATCATAGGGCAAGAACATATTAAAAAACATTTACAGCAATCGGCTGAAAACAACCGAATACCACATGCTCAACTTTTTGTTGGTAAAGAAGGAAGTGGTACTTTACCTATGGCTATTGCTTATGCTCAGTATTTATTATGTAACTCTTCAAATAATGCAGAGGCCTGTAATATTAAGTGTAATAAATTACAGCATCCTGATTTACATTTCGCTTTTCCTGTAACCACAAACGATTCGGTAAAAAAACATCCAGTTAGTAATTTGTTTCTAAGTGATTGGAGGCGATTTATTGAAGAACAACCTTACGGAAGTTTATTTAACTGGTCACAGCACATTGGCGTAGAAAACAAACAAGGTCAAATCGGGGTAGATGAAGCCCAAGACATTGTTAAGAAATTACAATTAAAATCATACGAAGGAGGTTTTAAAATAATGATTATTTGGATGGCTGAAAAAATGAACATTGCAGCTTCTAATAAATTATTAAAACTAATTGAAGAGCCTCCAAACAAAACCATTTTTTTATTAATAACTGAAGATGAGGAACAGATTATAAATACTATAAAATCTCGTTGTCAAGCCTTATATTTACCTTCTTTAAGTGATGCTGACATCGCAAAAACGTTAATTAAAGACAAAAAAATATCAGAAAACGAAGCTATTAAAATAGCGCATCAATCTGAAGGGAATTATAACAAAGCCCTACACATATTAAATAACAGTTCAAATGACTTAATTTTTGAGGAATGGTTTATTACATGGATTCGCGCTGCTTTTAAAGCCAAAGGGAACGCTGCTGTTATTCAAGATTTAATTGGCTGGTCTGAAACTATCGCAAAATCGGGTCGTGAAACACAAAAGCAATTTTTACAATATTGTTTACAGTTTTTCAGACAGGCATTATTATTAAATTACGGAGCTCCGGATTTAGTATTCCTAGAAACAAAAATTAATAATTTTAAATTAGAAAAATTTGCTCCTTTTATTCATAGTACAAATATATTAACCATTGAAAAAGAAGTAAGTGATGCTCAATATCATATCGAACGAAACGGGAATGCTAAAATAATTTTATTAGATTTATCAATTAAACTAACCCGTCTTTTACATACAAAGGAAGAGAAAATTAAATCATAATTATAAAGTCTAAAAAATTGCTAAATATTAACAACATATCGCTAAGAATTAGAATTTTCTTGTCAATGATACTTCTAGTATTACTGGCATCTATTTTAATTATAAGTGTTACTATATTTCAATATGGTGAACAAACAGATGATTATAATATTCAACGTTTTAACAGAAAAGAAAGCGCTACAAAACACGATATTGAAATTGAATTAAAACGTAAAACGACCTACCCTGTTACTACTAATAATTTATCTAAAATATTTCAAGATCGTATTTACGATATTGCTTATGTTCATAAGCTTACGGTATCTATGTACGCTATGGATGGTCGTCTTTTAAAATCATCTATTCCTTATAATTTCGATAAAAAAGAAGGAACTAATTTAACCTCAGAAGTTACCTTAGAACTAGCGAACAATTCTAATCATAAAATCTTAAAAAGTAGAAGTGAAAAAGGAATTACATATCAATCATCTTACACTTACATAAACGACCCTCGTTTTAAACGAATTGGTGTTTTAGAACTACAGATTGCGCAAGACAATGAAGAACAAAAACAAGAATTACGTGAATTTATATCACGTCTATTACTTGTTTATTTACTTATGTTTATTATCGCCATTTCATTGGCTTATTTTTTATCAAGTTATATTACACGATCTATTCAAACAATTTCAAAAAAAATTAAAGAAACTCGTTTAAATCAACGAAATGAAAAAATTACATTGAATTCTGCTAGTTCAGAAATAAACTCTTTGGTTGATTCTTACAATAACATGATTGATCAGTTAGAAGAAAGTGCTGTAAAACTTGCCAGAAGTGAACGCGAGCAAGCATGGAGAGAAATGGCGAAACAAGTAGCACATGAAATTAAAAACCCACTAACACCAATGCGTCTTTCTGTTCAAAATTTTGAGAGACGATTTAATCCTGAAGATCCAAATATTAAAGAAAAGGTCGCTGAATACAGCGAAACTCTTATTCAGCAAATTGATGTAATGAGTTCTATTGCTTCTGCCTTTTCAGATTTTGCGAAAATGCCAACGCAACGTCGTGAGAAATTAGATGTTGTTGATGTTGTTAAACATTCGTTAGATATTTTCACTGAAGACTACATTTATTATATACCTAAGGAGACTGAATTGTTTGCCTACTTAGATAAAACACAATTGATTCGAATTTTAACGAACTTGATTAAAAACGCTACACAGGCTATTAAAGAAAATGAACCAAACCCTAGAATTGAAGTAAAAGTAACTTCTGATGGAAATAATGTGAAAATTACTGTTTCTGATAACGGGAAAGGAATTATAGCTAAAAATAAAGAATTAATTTTTGAACCTAAATTCACCACTAAAACAAGCGGAATGGGATTAGGTTTACCAATGATAAAAAACATAATTGAAGCCTATGATGGTTCTATCAACTTCACATCAACAGAAGGAATTGGAACCATTTTTACCGTAATTTTACCAAAAACTTAATAAAAATAATCAAATGAATTTCGAAAATATTTTAGTTGAAATCACTAATCGATTGGCAACAATTACAATTAATAGACCAAAAAAATTAAATGCATTAAACAGCCTTACAATTCAAGAATTAGGTTCGGCTTTTGAAAATTTGGAAGACGATGTAAATGTAAAAGCAATTATTATTACTGGAAGCGGAGAAAAAGCTTTTGTTGCAGGAGCAGACATTTCAGAGTTTGCAAATTTTTCTATCGAAGAAGGAGGGAAGTTAGCAAAATTAGGTCAAGAATCTTTGTTTGATTTAGTAGAAAACTTATCAACTCCAGTAATTGCAGCTGTTAACGGATTTGCTTTAGGAGGCGGATTAGAGTTAGCAATGGCCTGTCATTTTAGAATAGCATCAGATAATGCAAAAATGGGATTACCAGAAGTGTCTTTAGGAGTAATTCCTGGCTATGGTGGTACACAGCGTTTACCTCAATTAGTTGGAAAAGGGAAAGCAATGGAGCTAATTATGACAGCAGGTATGATTTCTGCTCAAGAGGCAAAAGAATGGGGCTTAGTAAACCATGTTGTTACTCAAGAAGAATTATTACCATTAGCAGAAAAACTAACCAGTAAAATCATACGTAATTCATCAGTTGCAATCAGTGCAGCGATAAGAGCCGTAAATGATAATTTTAAAGACGGAGTAAATGGTTTTGAAACTGAAATCGCTGAATTTGGAGATTCTTTTGGAACTGAAGATTTTAAAGAAGGAACTACGGCTTTTTTAGAGAAAAGAAAACCAAATTTTTCTGGAGAATAATTTATAATACAAAAAGAGCACCTATAAAACAGGTGCTCTTTTTAAATAACTTAAGGGAAATTATAATTAATAAGGGGTTATTAACTGTTTCAAATATACATTAAATTCAATGACAACAAAGTTTTAGTGCATATTTTTTATAAAAAAAACAAAAACATTGAACATCTGCTAAAAAAAAGCACCTAACACGCTCCATTCCATTCATTTAGGAATTCTTTTAAAAATCCCTCCATAATTTCATGTCTTTTTTGAGCAATCCTTTTTCCCGTTTTAGTATTAAATTTATCTTTTAATAGTAAAAGTTTTTCATAAAAATGATTCACAGTAGGTGCTGTAGATTTTTTATACTCTTCTTTTGTCATATTTAGTTTAGGAGGAATATCAGGGTTATACAACTCTCTATTTTTAAATCCTCCATAATTAAAACAACGTGCGATTCCAATTGCCCCAATTGCATCTAATCTATCTGCATCTTGAATCACATCTAATTCTGGTGATTTAAATCTTTGCTCAAAATTGCCTCCTTTAAAAGAGATGTTTTTAATAATGTTTTCAATGTGAACAATAATTGTTTCAGAAACATTTTCCTTTTCTAAAAACAAGCGCGCTTTTTTAGGACCAATCGTTTCGTCTCCATTATAAAATTTGCTATCAGCTATATCGTGTAACAAGGCTCCTAAAGCAATTACAAAATGGTCACCTTTTTCTGTTTTAGCAATTAATATCGCATTTTTATATACTCTTTCTACATGAAAATAATCATGTCCTCCTTCTGCTCCTTTTAAAGTTTCTTTTACAAACGCTATTGTGCTGTTTATGATTTGTTCTTTTTTCATATTTCAAAAATAAAAAATCCCGTACTAATTAGCACGGGATTATCTTAATATAAAATTACAATTTATTACACTGTAATTGATTTTTTAATCAAATTATTTGCAACTAAATATTCCGCAATTTGTACGGTGTTTGTAGCTGCTCCTTTTCGTAAATTATCAGAAACAATCCACATATTTAAAGTATTAGCCTGCGATAAATCTCTACGAATTCTACCTACAAAAACCTCATCTTTTCCTTCAGAATAAAAAGGCATAGGATATACATTATTTTTAATATCATCTTGTACTACAACCCCATCAGTCTCAGATAAAATTCTACGAACATCTGTTACTTCAAAATGAGTGTCAAACTCTACGTTTACAGCTTCAGAATGCCCGCCAGAGACAGGTATCCTAACAGAAGTAGCTGTTATACCAATACTTGGATCACTTAAAATCTTGTGAGTTTCACGAACCAATTTCAACTCTTCTTTCGTATAACCAGATTCGTCAAAATCATCACAGTGTGGTAAAGCATTTTTATAAATTTGGTGTGGATAAGCCAATTCGCCTTCAACATCATTCATTTCATTTTCTAACTGACTAACAGCTTTTACACCAGTTCCAGAAATCGATTGATAGGTAGAAATCACCAAACGTTTGATTGTATATCTTTTATGAAGAGGTGCTAAAGCCATAACCATTTGAATTGTTGAACAATTCGGGTTTGCTATAATTTTATCATCTTCAGTTAGTTCAGAAGCATTAATTTCTGGAACTACCAATTTTTTAGTTGGATCCATTCTCCAAGCAGAAGAATTATCTATTACTGTTGTACCAACTTCTGCAAATCTAGGAGCCCATTCTAATGATGTGTTTCCTCCTGCTGAAAACAAAGCTATATCCGGATTCATAGAAACGGCTGTTTCTAAACCAACAATAGTATATTTTGTTCCTTTAAACTCAATTTGTTTTCCGACTGAACGCTCTGATGCTACTGGAATCAATTCTGTTATAGGGAAATTACGTTCCGCTAATACTTGTAACATTACATTACCTACCATTCCGGTAGCTCCAACGACTGCTACTCTCATTTTATATTTATTTATGGTGTGAAAATATTTATTTAACTATGACAAAGGTTTAAAAAAAATGAATTGGTTGTATCTGTTTTTACTGAAAATTTCAGTTAAAGTTGAAAAATCGTCAAATTGAAGTAAAAAGTATCGTTTTAAACATTAAAACTCAAAAAATTAGTACATTTGTATCGATTTCTTTGATAAATCATAATATTTTGTCTAACTAAAAAAAGTATAGCATGCAACTGTACAATAAGTTAAGCGCAAAAGAACGCGCTGTATTAATTGACGAAGCCGGAAAGGATCGTTTAACTATTTCATTCTATCAATATTTCAAGATAGAAAACCCACAATTATTTAGAGATAAATTATTCCTTGAATGGGATCAACTTGAGGTTCTCGGAAGAACCTATGTTTCTTACGAAGGTATCAATGCTCAAATGTCTGTTCCTGCAGAAAATTTCTTACGACTGAAAGAACAATTAGACGCAATTTCTTTTTTGAAAGACATCCGTTTAAATGTTGCTGTTGAGCACGATAATAAATCGTTTTTAAAACTGAAAGTAAAAGTTAGAAACAAAATTGTTGCTGACGGACTGAATGATGAAACTTTTGATGTTACTGATATCGGAGTGCATTTAAACGCAAAGGGGTTCAATGAAATGTTGGCAGACCCAAATACAGTTTGTGTAGATATGCGTAATCATTACGAAAGTGAAATTGGTCATTTTGATGGTGCTGTAACTCCAGATGTAGATACGTTTCGTGATTCTTTAGATATTATTGAAGAAGACTTAAAAGACAATAAAGAAGATAAAAATTTATTGATGTATTGTACTGGTGGAATTCGCTGTGAAAAGGCTTCTGCTTACTACAAACACAAAGGTTTTAAAAACGTTTTTCAGTTAGAAGGCGGGATAATAGAATATACTCGTCAAGTAAAAGATGAAGGTGTAGAAAATAAATTTATTGGTAAAAACTTTGTGTTTGATCATAGAAGAGCAGAACGCATTACAGATGATGTTGTTTCTAATTGTCATCAATGTGGAGAGCCTTGTGATGAGCATGTGAACTGCGATAATCAAGCATGTCATTTATTATTTATTCAATGTACAGCGTGTTCAGAGAAAATGAATACTTGCTGTTCTGAAGAATGTAAAGAAGTCGCTTCATTGTCTTTTGAAGAACAAAAAGAACTGCGTAAAGGAAAAGGGAACAGCAATAAGATTTTCAAAAAAGGAAGGTCGGAAGCATTAAAGTTTAAAAAATAAACAGATGCAAAAGATCGAATTAATGGCGCCAGCAGGTAACTTTGAATCGTTACAAGCAGCCTTAGATAATGGTTGTGATTCTATTTATTTTGGAGTAGAACAACTAAATATGCGTGCAAGAGCAACAGTCAATTTTACTCTGGATGATTTAGAAGAAATCTCAAAACGCTGTTCAGAAAAAGGAGTTAGAACCTATTTAACGTTAAATACAATTGTGTATGATCATGATTTATCAATTGTAAAAACCTTAATCAATAGAGCAAAAGAAGCAAATATTACTGCGGTTATTGCAATGGATCAAGCTGTAATTTCTATGGCAAGATCAGTACAAATGGAGGTTCATATTTCTACACAAATCAATATTACAAACATAGAAACAGTGAAATTTTATTCGATGTTTGCTGATACAGTTGTATTGAGTAGAGAATTGAGTTTACGTCAAGTAAAAAAGATTACTGAGCAAATAGAAAAAGAAGAAATCAAAGGTCCAGCAGGGCGATTGTTAGAAGTAGAGATATTTGGACACGGTGCTTTGTGTATGGCGGTTTCTGGTAAATGTTATATGAGTTTACATTCACATAATTCATCTGCAAATCGTGGCGCTTGCAAACAAAATTGTCGTAAAAAATATACGGTTATCGATCAAGAGTCTGGTTTTGAAATGGAATTAGACAATGAATACATAATGTCTCCAAAAGATTTATGTACTATTGATTTTTTAGACCTAGTTGCTGATGCTGGGATTAAAGTTTTAAAAATTGAAGGTAGAGGTCGTGCTCCTGAATATGTAGCTAGAGTGATTAAATGTTATCGTGCTGCTATTGACAGTTTAGCTAACAATACTTACGATAAAGAAAAAGTAATTTCTTGGATGTTAGAACTCGAAAAAGTTTATAATCGTGGTTTTTGGAATGGGTATTACTTAGGTCAAAAATTAGGTGAATGGAGTAAAGAACCAGGTTCACATGCCACACAGAAAAAAGTATATTTAGGAAAAGGCATTCACTATTTTTCTAAAGCTGAAATTGGTGAATTTAAAATTGAAGCTTACGATTTAACTATTGGTGATACTATTTTAATTACAGGCCCAACAACCGGAGCTAAAGAAATGGAATTAAAAAGTATGTTTGTAAACGATAAAGAAGCACAAATTGCAACTAAAGGAGATGAAGTTACCATGAAATTAGATTTCAAAATTCGTCCTTCAGATAAATTATATAAAATTGTAAAAACAGAATTTTCTAAAAACTAATGATTGTAATTACCCTACAAAGAAACAAATGTATTGGTTGTAATTACTGTGTTGAAGTAGCACCTGCTCAATTTCAAATGTCTAAAAAAGATGGGAAATCTGTTTTATTACATTCTACTGAAAAAAAAGGCTTTTTCACTATAAAAACACATGATGACTCTGTTTTTGAAGCTTCAATTGAAGCAAAAAAAGCCTGTCCTGTTAAAATCATTGAAGTAAAAAAATTATAACTTATTGCTTTAAAAGCTCTCCTTTAGAGAGCTTTTTTTTATTTTTAACCAATGGAGTTACAACCGCCTTATCGGAAAATTATTCATGTTGACATGGATGCCTTTTATGCTTCTGTAGAACAATTAGATGATCCTAGCTTAAGGAACAAACCTGTTGTTGTTGGTGGTAGTGAAATACGTGGAGTTGTTGCTGCCGCTAGCTATGAAGCTCGTAAATTTGGAGTTCGATCGGCAATGAGTGGAATATTAGCCAAACAAAAATGTCCCCATTTAATTTTTGTTTCTCCTAGATTTGATCGCTATAAAGAAATTTCTTCTAAAATTAGAGCCATTTTTTATGATTATACCGATTTAGTAGAACCGCTGTCTTTAGACGAGGCGTATTTAGATGTTACAGAAAATAAAAAAAGTAATTTATCCGCTAGTTTAATTGCTAAAGAAATCCGTCAACGTATATGGGATGAATTAAGATTAAGAGCATCCGCAGGAATATCAATCAATAAATTTGTTGCTAAAATTGCTTCTGACATTAATAAACCTAATGGACAAAAAACCATTAACCCAGAAGATGTTGTTCCTTTTTTAGAGCAATTATCGGTCAATAAGTTTTATGGTGTTGGAAAAGTTACTGCTGCCAAAATGCATAATTTAGGTATTTTTACAGGATTAGATTTAAAGGGAAAACCACTAGAAGAGCTCTCAAAATTATTCGGGAAATCAGGACTGCATTATTACAATATCGTAAGAGGAATTCATAACAGTAAGGTAAAGCCTAATCGTGTTCGAAAATCAATTGCCGCTGAAACTACTTTTAATGAAAATTTATCATCTGAAGTTTTTATGCTAGAACGTCTTGAACAAATTGCTAATGAGCTAGAACGTAGGATGCAAAAATCGAATACCAAAGGAAAAACAGTTACTCTAAAAATAAAATATAGTGATTTCACACAACAAACTAGAAGCAAAACTATCAATCATTACATTCAGCAAAAAAAGGATTTTTATCCGATTATAAAAGAGTTGTTATATCAAGAATCGTTGAAGAATTCTGTTCGTTTACTTGGGATCTCTTTTAGCAATTTGGATACTGAAAAAAAAGACCCGATATGGGTACAATTAAAATTTAAATTTTAACTTATTGGAATTTCTAAAGTTACTTTAGTACCTTTTATCTTACCATCTTCACCTACTAAATCGACATAAATTAATGAGTAACTATTTTGAAATTGAGTAGAAAAGTTCTTTAACCTTTCCTTAGTTAAGTCAATACCTATTGATTTTCTATTTAGCGTCTTATTACTCTTAATCCTAAAAGCTTCCTCTCGTCCAATCCCGTTATCTTCTATCTCAATTTGTACAAATTCATTTGATATTTTCTCAATAGATAGTTGAACTTTTTTATTTCCTTTTTTTGAAGATAAACCATGCCAAATAGCATTTTCTAAAAAGGGCTGTAAAATTAATGGTGGAACTTTAATTGTTTCTAAATTTAAACTTGTACTTAAATTTTCTTTATAAGTTATTTCATTTGAAAAACGAATATTCTCAATACTCATATATAAACTCATTGTTTTAAGCTCTTCCCCAAGAGTTACTTCTTTTACTGTCGTAGATTCTAATATATGTCGGATTAATTTTGAGAATTTATTTAAATAATGAACAGCATGTTTTTGATCATTATTAATAATATATAATTTAATAGAGTTTAATGCATTAAACACAAAATGTGGATTCATTTGAATTCTTAATGCTTCTTGTTCTAAAAGTAATATCTGTTTATCATTCTTTAATAAGCGCTGTCTATATATTGAATATAATAAAACACCAAATAAAGCTATTGAAACTAACGCTATAATTAAAATATTACGATTTCTTAATAATTTTAGCTTCGTTATTTCATTTTCTCTTGCTAAATTTTTTATACTATTAGTACTTACCTCACTATCATATTTATTTATAAGACTACTTACATAACGAATATTCTTATTATTAAATGTTTCATTTTTTATTTCAGTTGCTTGTTGGTAATATCCTAAAGATTTTTCATAGTTACCTAATACTTGGTTTAATTCTGATAAATGATAATAAGACTGAATTAAACTTGATGAAATATTGTTTTCTACTCCTATTTTTAATGATTTATCCAAATAACCTTGAGCTTCTTCTATTCTGTTTAATTTTAAAAATACCAGACCAACTGTATTATATAAATCCGATAAATAATAGATATTACCTATTTCTTCTGCAGTTTTTACTACCTCAATAACATATTTATGTGCTTCATTATACCTGCCTTGACTAATTAAAATACCTCCAATATTATTATGACAAATTACTTTACCTAGTTCGTCTTTATTAAGAATATTGTAATTTAATGCTTTATGGTAATTATCTAAGGCTAAGTCTAAATCTCCAATGTTTTTATGAGCATACCCAATATTTTGATGATTAATAGCTAGCCACCGTATATTTCCTAAGTCTTTTTGTATTCTAATTGATTTATTAAATTTTTCTAACGCTCTTTCGTATTGTTTTAAGCTTAAATAAATATTACCGATACTATTAACCGAAATACTATAACTAATCTTAATATCATCATTTGGTTTTTCTATCCTGGATATAATTTCTAAAGCTGCCTGATGGTAATTTAATGCAGATCTAATTTTATCTTGCCGCCTATAAATAGCTCCCAACTGATTTAATGTAACAATCTCTGCTTCTCTGCTTTTTATTTTTCTTGAAAGCTCTAATGCTTCCTTATATCTATCTAAAGCCTTGTTGTACTCCGTAATATTCTTATGTAAACGTCCTTGATAGTTTTTAGCAAATATCACCCCTAAATGATAATTATTTTTTCTACTTATTTCTAAAAGAGAATTTATTTCTTTATCCGAAAATCGAATTCTATTAAAATAATTATTAAGTTTAAAATAATTTGTTTCTTTTTTTTCTAACGCATTTACGATTAAGCTATCAACATTTGTTTGCGATAAACAGGTGCTAGTAATTAGAAAAAACAAGATTATAATTAAGAAAGGCTTCATTTTTAAAATTTTTCTAAGAAGTCAGATTTTCGTTGACGTGAAACAGGAATTTTATGGTTATCTTCTAAAACAACATAGCCATCAGACTTTAAAAATTCTTTAATTTTATTTAAGTTTATGACAAACGAATTATGAATTCTAAAAAAATGATCTTCTGGTAGTAATAAGTTTATCTCTTTTAATTTCTTTGTCACTACAATTTTTTTATTATTAGTAGTGTGTATTGAACAATAGTTACCATCCGATTCAACAAATAAAATTTCTGATTGCTCTAAAAAAATAAGCTTACCATCTGTATTTATAGTTATTTTTCTCCTATTAAATTTCTCATTAAAATTTGAAAGTATTTTTTCAAATTTCTCATTACTGTTATTTCTAATGTGATGATTTTTAACTCTATTTAAGGTCTCTTCTAAATCATCAGAATCAACAGGTTTTAAAAGATAATCAATAGCTTCATTTTTTAAAGCCTTAATAGCATACTCATTATAGGCTGTAGTAATAACCACTGCAAAATCTTTTTTATCTAACTTTTCAAGTAATTGAAAACCATCCATAGTTGGCATTTCAATATCCAAAAAAAGACAATCAATAGAATTCTCATTAAGGTATTTAATCGCTTTTTCAGCATCTGTAAACGTTTCTATGACTTCTATATCATTATTGAAATTTGACAATTCCCAAGAAAGTCCTTGTATCGCTTTTGGCTCATCATCTACAATTACGGCTTTTAACATAAAGTGGTATTTGTATCAAATATAACGGATATTAATGTGAAATTAAAACACAAAAAACCCAATATCTATGCTATTTAGACCTGCAATTCACCTAAAAAAAGGAAACAACAACCATTTATACACAATTTTATACTACCTATACATATGTTGCACTATAAAATATATTTAAGTCGCATCTTTGCGCTATAATACACAAGGGGAATCATATTGATAAATTGGGGGATTAATCAATAATGATATTAAAAAAAAGCATTACTTTATAAAGTGATGCTTTTTTTATGTTTATACTTTACTTAAATTCAGAAACACAAAAAAGCCCAAACAACGAATTGTTTGGGCTTTAATTTATCTAATCAACATTTCTTAAGCCTCGAAAGGAACTATAGAAACGTATGATCTGTTGTCTCTTTTCTTTCTGAAAGCAACTACACCATCAACTTTAGCATGTAAAGTATGATCTTTACCCATGTAAACATTTTCACCTGGGTTGTGAGTTGTTCCTCTTTGACGAACAATTATATTACCTGCAATTGCAGCTTGTCCTCCAAAAATCTTTACTCCTAGTCGTTTCGATTCTGATTCTCTACCATTCTTCGAACTACCGACACCTTTTTTATGAGCCATCTCTGTAAGTTTTTAAAGTTAATTATTTGCTTAACGCTTCAATTAATTCAGCTTTCTTTAAAGAAGTGTATCCAGTAATACCAGATTCCTTAGCTAAAGCTTTTAATTCAGCAACAGTCATAGAACTTAAGTCCTTAGTTGCCGCTTTTACTTCTGCCTTAGGAGCTTCTTCTTTAGTTGCTTCCTTTTTAACACCAGATGTAGCAATTCCTTCGATTTGAATCTCAGTTAAATACTGTCTGTGTCCGTTTTTCTTTTTGTAACCTTTTCTTCTTTTCTTCTTGAAAACGATTACTTTGTCACCTTTTAAGTGACGTAATACCTTTGCAGTTACTCCTGCACCTGTTATAGCTGGGGCGCCAATAGTTACGTTCCCTTTGTCTTCAATTAGCATTACGTTATCAAAAATTACTTCTGATCCTTCTGCCTCTTGTAAACGGTGTACGTATACCTTTTGGTCTTTTGCTACTTTAAATTGCTGCCCTGCTATCTCTACGATTGCGTACATACTTTTTGTTTTGCGTTATACTTATATTCACACTTTCCTCATGAAAATGCGGGTGCAAATATACGTTTTTAAAAACAACAAACAATCTATAACTCAGAAAATTACTACTAATTAACGTGAAATAAAAAAAACAATTAAAATGTAACAAACAGCATAATTTAGCGTCACATACATCAAAAATCAGTTAAAATTAAAAATTTATCAATGAAAAAAAGTATTATAACTCTTACTACTGCTCTGTTTATTGGCTTTTCAGCTAATGCGCAAAAAGTTGAGTTTGAAGAGTACGATTTAGACAACGGAATGCATGTAATTTTACATCAAGACAAATCTGCACCCGTAGTAACAACTGCAGTAATGTATCATGTTGGTGCAAAAGACGAACAACCAAATAGAACAGGAATGGCTCATTTTTTCGAGCATTTATTATTTGAAGGAACAAAAAACATTAAAAAAGGGGATTGGTTTAAAATTGTTTCTTCTAACGGAGGAAAAAATAATGCGAATACTACTGATGATAGAACGTACTATTACGAAGTGTTTCCTTCAAACAATCTAGAATTAGGTTTATGGATGGAATCTGAACGTTTATTACACCCTGTAATTAACCAAGGAGGGGTTGACACACAAAACGAAGTTGTTAAGGAAGAGAAGAGGTTACGTGTAGATAATCAACCTTATGGTAGTTTTTTAGAAAACGTTAAAAAGAATGTTTTCAAGAAACACCCTTATAAAGGAACTACTATCGGAAAAATGAAACATTTAGATGATGCTACCTTAGCAGAATTTTTAGCTTTCAATAAAAAATTCTATGTTCCAAATAACGCAACTTTAGTTGTTGCCGGAGATATTGATATCGCTACCACAAAAAAAATGGTGCAAGATTATTTTGGGTCAATTCCAAGAGGTGCTGATATTAAAAGAACATTCATAAAAGAAGATCCGATTACTAAGCAAATAAATGCGAAGGCTTATGATGCAAACATTCAAATTCCTGCGGTAATTAATGCATATAGAACTCCTTCTATGAAAACAAGAGAGGCGAGAGTTTTAGATATGATTTCTTCTTATTTAAGTGACGGAAAAAGCTCTGTGCTATATAAAAAGATGGTTGACACTAAAAAAATGGCATTTCAAGTAGGTGCGTTTAGTTCTAGTCAAGAAGATTATGGAACATATATCATTTATGGTCTTCCTTTAGGAAAAACATCTTTGGCTGATTTAACAAAAGAAATTGATGAAGAGATAGTAAAACTTCAAACAAATTTAATTTCAGAAAAAGCATACCAGAAATTACAAAATAAATTTGAAAATAAATTTGTAAATTCTAATGCAAGTGTAGAAGGAATTGCAAATTCATTAGCTCGTTATAATGTATTATATGGAGATACTAATTTAGTTAATACTGAAATTGATATTTACCGATCTATTACTCGTGAAGAGATTAAAGCTGCTGCAAAAAAATTCTTAAACCCTAATCAACGATTAGTTTTAGAATATTTACCAAAAAAGAAATAAGTTAAAAGACATATAATATATTATGAAAACAAAAATAGTATCACTTATCGCACTTATAGCAATGTCTTTTGCTACAACTGCACAAATAGATAGAAGCGTACAACCCAAACCAGGACCAGCGCCAAAAGTACAGTTAGGGAAAGTAGAGAAATTTACTTTACCAAACGGTTTACAAGTAATTATGGTTGAAAACCATAAATTACCTAGAGCCTCTGCAAGTTTATCAATTGAAAACATGCCAGTTATTGAAGGAGACAAAACAGGTCTTTCTAATATGATGGGAAGCTTACTAGGAAGAGGAACTGCTAATATTACAAAAGATGAATTTAACGAAAAAGTAGATTATCTTGGAGCAAATGTTAATTTTTACAGCTCTGGAGCTTCTGCAAGATCATTAAAAAAATACTTCCCAGAAGTATTAGGTTTAATGGCTGATGGAGTTAAAAATTCTCAATTTACTCAAGAAGAATTCGATAAAGAAGTAAAAGTTACATTAGACGGATTAAAATCTAACGAAAAAAGTGTTACTGCTATCGCAAGAAGAGTAGAAAGTGCTTTAATTTATGGTAAAAACCATCCTTTTGGAGAATTTACAACCAAAGCAACTGTTGGTAATATTACATTAACAGATGTACAAAGTAACTTTAACACTTATTACAAACCAAATAATGCTTATTTAGTAATTGTTGGAGATATTAATCCGTCTGCAACTAAAAAAATGGTGACTAAATTATTCGGTAACTGGAAAAAAGGAAATGTTCCTTCAATTGCTTTTGCAAAACCAGAAAATGTAAATACTACTGAAATTAATTTTATTGACATGCCTAATGCAGTTCAATCAGAACTTGTCGTTGCAAACAACATCGATTTAAAATTAGGCGATAAAGATTATTACGCAGCTATATTAGCAAATAGTATTCTAGGTGGCGGTGGTACTGCTCGTTTATTTATGAATTTACGTGAAGATAAAGGATATACATATGGCTCATATTCTAGTGTTAGACAAAGTAAACATGCAGCAACCTTTAGAGCAACTGCAAGTGTTCGTAATATAGTTACTGATAGTTCTGTTGTAGAAATACAAAAAGAAATCAATAAAATTCGTTACAAAAAAGCAACTGCTGAAGAGTTAAAAAACGCAAAAGCAAAATATGTTGGAAGCTTTGTAATGGAAGTTCAAAAACCAGCAACAGCTGCACGTTTTGCTTTAAATATTGCACGCTATAATTTACCTGCGGATTTTTATGAAAACTACTTAAAAAACATTAATGCAGTAACTTTAGAAGACATCCAAAATGCAGCAGTAAAATACTTTAGAGGAGACAAAGCTCGTATTGTAATTACAGGAAAAGGAATCGATGTTTTAAAGAATTTAGAAAAAACAGCTGACTACACAATTAAGTATTTCGATACAGAAGGAAATGCTACTTCTAAGCCAGCAATGACTTTACCTATTCCTGCTGGAGTTACAGTTACAACAGTAATT
>CBDTZS010000007.1:0-48739 GCA_965364955.1 uncultured Tenacibaculum sp.
GGTATTTTTAAATTGACTCCTAGTTCACTATTTATTTTTTCAATAAAATAAGTTGCTAATAAAGGAGATTCAACTTCTATGTTTTGATGAATAAAAAAGTGAATATCTTTTAATCCTAAAATTACCCATTCTTTTAATCTAATTACCCAATCATCTAAACGATCATAATCTGACGAATGATTAGATCCTACATAACGTATAAAAGCTTCGTTATTTGTTAATCGAATATGCATCATATCTCTCATACACTTACTTGTGTATGTTTTAAATAATGTCAATATTAACAAGGGTTGCGAGGCATTAATATTTAATATAAATATTAAAAACTTTTTCAAGTATTATTAAAATTATAATAATTAGTGCAAATATCAATAATATTAATTTACCAATTCTAGTATAAAACAACCAAAATATTGGGTCATATTTTGAAATTTTAAATATATAATTTTAGTTCAGAACTAAGAGCGTTTTGAATATGATGTACAAAAGGACTATCACATTTTAAGAACTTAAATTTATTGGTAGTTGGGTTGTATGAAAACTTAATATTAATTTGATGATACTCTTTAATATTATAATGTAAATACTGTTCAAGTTTAGTTTTAAAAGTATTTATAATTATATTCTTACTGGTCATCTGAAAATTCTTGTTCCCATTCAAGAACATCTTCAATTTGTACTACTGTTCTAATTAATAAACTCATACGATAATATAGTAAAATAAAAAAACCTCACAATAAAATAAAGGGTTAATTATATAATAAGATGTTCCTTGTGCTTCAATTACTTGCAAATTATTAGATACATATTTAGTTACTGATTCTCTTTGTGATTCTAAACCAAGCACACTTTTACCTTGTTCCTTTGTTGACACCCTAGTAGTACGCAATGTATTTCATAATAAAAATTTAACTAATGCTAATAACAATATAACAAAGCTGCTCCCCCGTTTATGACTTGTTATATCTTAATTAAAAATTGAAATAATTCTATGAATAGCCTATAAACAAAGGAAATATTCATTTGTTATATTAATGAACATTTTCCGAAATAAGTAAAATCTATAGTTTTTACCACACCAATAGCTTAAGTTAATAACATAGTTAACAACTTCCTAAAAAACATCACCACGAATAAATGAACAAATCGTAAATTTACAACAAGATAATAAACCAAACAACCAGATAAAGTCTTGTAAATAACTTTAAAATGGGTGTATTGAATAATGTATTATCTTTGAAATAATGAAAAAATAAAATTAAACTATAAATAATATGAATACATAAAAAAACCCACACGTGTAGGTGGGTGTTATTTTTAACCGTGATGATTTACACACATCACATAAAAATATTTTTTTAAATATGGCTGTAAAAAACAAAAAGCCAAGTAAAAAGTCTTTTATTGAAAAAATTAATGGATTTATTAAAAAAGCAATGCCATTAATTCGATTAATAAAAATAATATTTTTTTAATTTTTTAATAGATTTAACTATTACAGTAGTTAAATACCTGAACCCTAACGTAATCGTTAGGGTTCTTTTCTTTAAAAAAGGAAAAAAACCTGTACAAATATAATAATAATTATTATTAATTAGTATAAAATTGTACTAAAAGAAACTACTATGTATTAGTAAGTACATCAATCTAATATACAACAAACACCTTTTGTTAATGTTTTTAGGGGTCTGGGAGTACAAATTTACGTGATGTCGCTACATTTAAAGGTGTTTCATAAGCTAAATAAGATTACACACATAAGGATTCATATACTATAACCTATACCAATGAAAAAGGTATAATGAAAGTATAACCTATTATAAACCCTACAAATATTATTTAATATATTTATTCTAACAATCTAAATTGTTTAATTTATCATCCCTTTGCTGTATTAGAGCAGCTTTTTGTGCATCATCACCTTCAGCTAATTTAATTAATTTAGTAAAACGTTCAATTATTTCATTTTTTTCTGATAGACAATCATCATTATTATCAGAACAGGAAAAAGATAATAAAGTGAATGCTGCAAGTAGTATAATTTTTTTCATTTCCTTTTATTTAAAATTTATAGCAACTGATTATATTAAATTCAAATATATGTATTAGTCTTTAATCTCTTAATAATATTAGGTGCAAAAAAAGGGCTACATAAATGCAACCCTTCTGAAAATAAACTTAATTGTAAAGTCGTCAAACAATAATAACCATTAATATATCGAATTAAACAAAAAAGTAAAACGAACTTCACTCCACAATGGAACTCTAATATGAAGTATATTGATTTAAAATAATTTATATTTAGGTCTCTAATTTAGAAGAATAAAAAATTCAGCTACAAAGCTGGATTTTTTTTATAACAAACTCATTTGTTGATTATTTTTTTCGTTTGGTATTTTTAAATTGACTCCTAGTTCACTATTTATTTTTTCAATAAAATAAGTTGCTAATAAAGGAGATTCAACTTCTATGTTTTGATGAATAAAAAAGTGAATATCTTTTAATCCTAAAATTACCCATTCTTTTAATCTAATTACCCAATCATCTAAACGATCATAATCTGACGAATGATTAGATCCTACATAACGTATAAAAGCTTCATTATTTGTTAATCTCATATGCATCATGTCTCTCCTTCCTGCTGTATCGACCAATACATTAGCTATATTATTTTCTTCAAGTAATTTGGTGAGTTCTTCAAAAACAACTTTATCATTAAACCATTCGGGGTTTCTTACTTCTACAGCTAATGAAACTCCTTTAGGCCAACTAACAATAAAATTTTGTAACACATTAAAATTTTCGGGTCCGAAATTACTGTGCAATTGTAAAAAAATAGTTCCTAGTTTTTCTTGTAGATGTAAAGCGCTATCCAAATAAATATTTACAGCTTCTTGTACATCTTCTAATCTTTTAAAATGGCTTATATCTTGAGTTAATTTCGGGAAAAATTTAAACTCCTTAGGTGTTTTCAATTTCCATTTTTCAAATTGTTCTCCAGGAAATTGACGATAAAAAGTAGCATTTAATTCTATTGAATTAAATTGTGTAGAATAATACGCCAATTCATCTTTGGTTCCTTTCGGATAAAAACCTTTTAAATCCGCTTTATTCCATTTGGCACATCCTACATATATGTTCGGTTTCATTCGTTTATCAAAAGAGTTTAACAATGTTATTGTCTTTTGATGTGTAGTTGGTAATGTAAAATCAATTAACTCTGGACAATCAACTTTTCCAAATTTCATATACTAAGCATTTTCTAAACCTTCTTCAATTTCTTTATTTTCTAACATTTCAGGTCTAAACTCACTCATTTTTTCGTCGTCTAATTTTTTAGCATATTTATAACCCGATTTCCACCATTTCTTCATTTTTTCTTTATCAAAAATCAATGTATTAGTAGTTAAAACCGTTGGAGTATAATATAAATTTAATTTCACATCGTGATGTTTAGCAGATAGCTTACCTATAGTTATATTATGACGCTCTACATTTTCAAGCATAAAATCAAAAACATTTAGCATTAATGAAAACGGGTTCTTTGCTGGCATCCTGTTAATCTGTGTAACCTCAGTTTCTAAAATAATAGCATCTATTTCTTTCGCTCCTCGTAAAATTGCTTCCCTAATAGGCACTAAACTTCCAAAACCTCCATCGGCATACTGATAATTATTTTTTTCTAATAAACTCATAAAAGGCACATAATTACACGAACCCCAAATCCAATCACAAAAATCATCATAACTACATTCAGAAATTGATTTATATTCAATTTGATTTGCAGTTAAATTTGAGACGGTTACAACAACTTCTTTATTTTTCTCACGAATTTCTTCATACATTTCGCGAGTAACATTTTTCTTTATAAGTTTCCTTAGATTTTTACTTTCTCCAAAGGTTTTTCTACCATTCAAAAAGTTCCAAAAAGTATTAACATGCCGAATAGAAATCACTTTTTCCCCATGAACCTTTTTAATTTTAAAAGGACTGTTACTAAAAATAGATTTTTGATTAACATTGGTATACAATTCTTTTAAAGAATCAACTTTCCTTAAAGCTAAATGAGAAACCATTAAGCTTCCTGTAGAGGTTCCTAAAAACAAATCGTACTCTTTCTTCTTTTTTTTCATCAAAAACTCAACTACACCACCCGCAAATGCTCCTTTGCTTCCTCCTCCAGAAATTACCAATGCTTTTTTCATATAATTAAATTGATTTATCTATTTTTAGTTCTGTAAAAATATCAAAAAAATGAAGCACTTTTCAATCTTATTTCTAATTACTCTTTTTATATTTTCTTGCAAAAAAGAAAATACTCCTCGAAGTTTTGAATCTATTAACATTACTGAGTTTAAACAAGACAGCACCAGCATTCGTGCTATAAAAGCAATTAGTGAAAACGAATTAACTTTTGCTGGTTCTAAAGGAGATATTAGCACGACTAAAGACGGCGGTAAAACTTGGAATACTATATACTTAAAATATAACGACTCTATTACGCCTCATTTTAGAAGCGTTGCTTATAGTAAAAATGGTTTATATGCTTTATCTATTGCAAATCCAGCATTATTGTATAATATAGGTTTTTATGGTCCTCATTTAGTCTACAAAGAAGAAAATGAAAAAGTATTTTATGACTCTATGAAGTTTTTTGCTGATGGAATTCACGGAATTGCTGTTGGAGATCCTACTGACGATTGTGCTTCAATAATTTTAACTTCTGATGGAGGAATTACCTGGGGAAAATTACCATGCGCTACATTACCTAAATTTGAAGAAGGTGAAGCTTTTTTTGCTGCAAGTAACACCAATATTGCTGTTTATAATAAAACGGTATGGATTGCGTCTGGTGGTACCAAAGCAAGAATCTTAAAATCTGAAGATTATGGAAACACTTGGATGGTTTATAATACACCTATTATTCAAGGAGATGGTCCTCAAGGAATTTATTCAATAGATTTTTATGATGAAAATAATGGATTTGCTATTGGCGGAAATTACGCAAAACCTAATGACAATTGCGCCAACAAAGCGATAACGTCTGATGGTGGAAAAACATGGACACTTGTTGCCGACAATCAAAACCCTAATTATAAAAGTTGTGTACAATATGTACCGAACACTAACGGAAAAGAAATTTTTGCGGTAGGTAAAACAGGAATTTCATTTTCAAATGATGGCGGACATACTTGGAAAGAGGTTAGTAACGATTCTTACTATACTATTCAGTTTGTAAATAAAAATATTGCTTGGTTATCTGGCCATCAAAAAATTGGAAAATTAGTCTTAAACTAATCTTAATTATTTGTTAAAATAAAATTTACTGAATATTAAAGAAATACCTTTATCACATAACTCAACTTAATCATCAATGAAAAAAATATTCATACTACTATTATTCTTCTGCCTATCAACTATATCGGCGCAAGAATATTTTCCAAGTAACACAGGGGTTAAAACCTCAAAAAACAAACTGTATGCATTTACGAATGCAAAAATTTATGTAAGCCCTAGTACTATTATTAAAAAGGGAACGCTACTTATTAAAGATGGTAAAGTTTTAAATATTGGTAAATCAATTGCAATTCCTAAAGGAACTGAAATAATTGACTTACAAGGAAAAACTATTTATCCTTCTTTTGTCGACGTATATTCTACTTTTGGTGTCAAAATTCCGAAAGGAGAAAGTGGTCGAGGTAAACGACCACAATACGATGCTAATAGAAAAGGATATTACTGGAACGATCATATTAGGCCTGATATTAATGCTTTTGACAATTTTAAGTTCGACTCAAAAAAGGCAAAAGAATTAGTAGACTTAGGTTTCGGTGTTGTAAATACACATTTAGAAGATGGTATTATGCAAGGTAATGGTGTTTTAGTCGCTTTAAATACGACTACTTCTGATGCTTATAGGATTTTAAATAAGCAATCTGCTAATTACCTCTCTTTTAGTAAAAGTAAAAAAACACGTCAATCCTACCCTACTTCTCGTATGGGAGCTATGGCTTTGTTAAGACAAACTTATTTAGATGCCGATTGGTATGCTAAAGGAAATATAGAAAATACCGATTTAGCATTGCAAGCTTTAAATGATAAAAAAGGGCTTCCTCAAATATTTAGAGCAGGTAATTATTTAGATGATTTACGTGCTGACAAAGTTGGTGATGAATTCGGAATTCAATACACAATCGTAGGTGGTGGTAATGAATATGAGCGTATTAATGATATTAAAAACACCAATGCTACTTTTATTATTCCTATTAACTTTAGAAAAGCATATGATGTAAGCAATGCTTTTTTAGCAGATAAAATTGCACTAAGCGATATGCGTAAATGGAATCAAGAACCTGTAAATCCTGCTGTTCTTGCTAAAAACAATATCTCATTTGCTTTAACTACGTATAAATTAAAAAAGGCTAAAGAGTTTACTGCTAATTTACAAAAGGCTATTAAGTTTGGATTAAATAAAACCACAGCTTTAGAAGCTTTAACAAGCATTCCTTCAAAAATTTTAGGAAATGATAAAATCGGAAATTTAAACAAAGGTAGTTATGCTAATTTTTTAATTACCTCAGGAGATATTTTTGATAAAAACACTACTTTATATGAAAACTGGGTTCAAGGTGATAAAAATGTAGTAAACCCAATAAATAAGAAAGATCTTTCTGGTGAATATACCTTAGTCGTTAATGGAGAAACATATACTATGTCTATCAGCGGAAAAGGAGCTAAACAAAAAGCTGCCATTAAAAAGGGAGATAAGAAAATCACTTCAAAATTTTCTTTTAAAAATAACTGGATTACAATCACTTTAAGAGAAGGTGATAATTTCACCCGTTTATCAGGAATCGTTAAAAGCAAAAACTTAAAAGGTACTGCTATTGATACTAACGGAGACGAAAACGAGTGGATGGCTACTTTCAACTCTAAAAAAGAAGACAAGAAAAAAGACAAGAAAAAAGAAAAAACAAATGAAGTAGTCGCTGTTTCTTATCCAAACCTCGGGTATGGTACGTATACTAAATTACGTCAAGAAAACATTTTAATAAAAAACGCGACAGTTTGGACTTCTGAAAATGGAAAAGTATTAACCAATACAGATGTTTTAATCAAAAATGGAAAAATTTCTCAAATAGGAAAAAACATTTCAAATGGAAGTGCTGAAATTATCGATGGAACGGGTAAATACCTTACCGCTGGTATTGTTGATGAGCATTCACATATTGCTGCTTCTGCTATAAACGAAGCTGGTCATAATTCTACTGCCGAAGTAACCATCGAAGATGTTCTAAACCCTGATGACATTAATATCTATAGAAATATAGCAGGAGGTGTTACTTCTATTCAAATTTTACACGGTTCTGCAAATCCTATTGGTGGTCGCTCTGCTATTATTAAGTTAAAATGGGGAGAGAATGCTAAAGGAATGATTTATAAAAACACTCCTAAGTTTATCAAGTTTGCTTTGGGTGAAAATGTAAAACAAGCCAACTGGGGCGATTTACAAACAGTTCGTTTTCCGCAAACACGTATGGGAGTTGAACAAGTATATATCGATTATTTTCAAAGAGCAAAAGAATACGATACCAAAAAGAAAAGCGGACAGCCATATCGTAAAGATATAGAGTTAGAAACTTTAGCTGAAATTATTAATAAAGAACGTTTTATTTCTTGTCACTCTTATGTGCAATCAGAAATTAATATGTTAATGAAAGTCGCTGAAAAATTCAATTTCAACATCAATACTTTCACTCACATTTTAGAAGGATATAAAGTAGCTGATAAAATGAAAAAACACGGAGCTGGTGGTTCTACATTTGCAGATTGGTGGGCATATAAATACGAAGTAAACGACGCTATACCATACAATGCAGCAATTATGCACAATCAAGGTATTACAGTTGCTATAAATTCTGATGATGCAGAAATGTCTAGACGATTAAATCAAGAAGCTGCAAAATTGGTAAAGTATGGTGGATTGTCAGAGCAAGATGCTTGGGCGACAATAACGATAAATCCTGCTAAACTATTACATTTAAACGACCGCACAGGTAGTATTAAAGTTGATAAAGATGCTGATGTTGTACTTTGGAGTGGAAATCCGTTATCGATCTACTCTAAAGCAGAAAAAACAATTATTGATGGTGCTCTTTATTTTGATATTCAAAAAGATAAAGAAAAACGTAAAACGATTAAAGCTGAACGTGCAAAATTAATTAATATGATGTTGCAAGAAAAGTTAAAAGGAGCCAAAACTCAAGCGCCTGTAAAGAAAGTTAAAAAATTATTTCACTGTGATACAGAATAAAAATATAAAAATAGTAGACATGAAAATTAAAGTAATATATAGTTTATTATGTTTCTTATTCATAGGGAATCTAATAGCACAACAAACACCTGCACCTAAACAAACCCAAGATTATAGTATCGAAGGTGCTACGGCTCATTTAGGAAACGGACAAGTAATTGAGAATTCATTGATTATGTTTTCTAACGGAAAAATAGCCTTCGTTGGAAGTGCAATGATGAAAATTGCTCGTAGCGGAACCATTATTAATGCAAAAGGAAAACATGTATATCCTGGTTTTATTGCAGCTAACAGCTCATTAGGTTTAGCTGAAATAGATGCTGTAAGAGCTACAAGAGACTTTGATGAAGTAGGTGCTATGCTACCACACATTCGTAGTATTATTGCTTATAATACAGAAAGTAAAGTAATAGAGACAATGAGACCAAACGGTGTATTAATGGCACAAATTACTCCACGTGGTGGCGTAATTTCAGGAACATCATCTGTGGTACAGTTTGATGCTTGGAACTGGGAAGATGCAGCTATAAAAACAGATGATGGTGTTCATATGAACTGGCCTAGTAACTTTAGTAACGGACGTTGGTGGCTAGGTGAAGAACCTGGATTAAAACCAAATAAAAATTATCAAAAAAACATTGATAAGATAACTAAATACATCAATGATGCGAAAGCATATTTAGCGAGTACTAAATCTCCTAAAATTTTACCCTATGAAGCTTTACAAGGAGTTTTAAACGGATCTCAAAAAATGTTTGTTCATGTTAATGGTAAGAAATCAATTACTGATGCTGTGAATACATTAAAAAAATTAGGTATTAAAAGTATGGTGATTGTAAACGGCCAAGAAGCTGAAAAAGTGGCCGATTTATTAAAAGAAAATAATATTCCAGTAATTTTAGAACGGTCTCATCGTTTACCTGGAGCGGAAGATGAAGATTACGATTTACCTTTTCGTGCTGCCAAAATATTATCAGACGCAGGTATTTTAGTTGGTTTAGGTATGCAAGGTAATATGGAACGTATGAATACTCGTAACTTACCTTTTTATGCTGGTACCTATGCTGCTTATGGTTTAGGAAAAGAAAAAGCGTTGCAGTTAATTACTCAAAATAATGCGAAGATTTTAGGAGTTGATGATAAAGTTGGGACCATAGAAGTTGGTAAGGATGCAACTTTATTCATCTCTGAAGGTGATGCTTTAGATATGCGAACAAATATTTTAACTAATGCTTTTATACAGGGAAGAAAAATAAGTTTAGAATCGCATCAAACAAAATTATGGAAACGTTATTCTAATAAATATAAAAATCAGTAAGAAGAGAAGCACCACGTCATTACGAGAAATTTTAATTTCGAAGTAATCTTAAAATTAGTAACACCTTATTTAAAAGATTCCTTTACGTTGTTCGGAATGACGATTTTTCAAACAACCTTTTTAATTCAATTTTACAATTGTCTTATAAATAGCAACAAAAATACCCAATATTGGGTATTTTTGTCGTTATGAAACAGATTAGCAGCATACAGAATCCTTTTATTAAAGATTTATTGAAACTACAAGATAAATCACGTGAACGAAAAAAAAGAGGGTTATTCTTAGTAGAAGGACAACGTGAAATTTCGTTAGTCATTAAAGGTGAATATGAAATAAAGACCATTTTATTTGTTCCTAATATGTTTTCTACTGAAAATTTGGAACAAGTAAAAAAACATACTGAAAACTGTATTGAAATCACCAAAGAAATCTATCAAAAAATAGCCTATCGAGATACTACCGAAGGTGTAATAGCTATTGTTAAATCAAAAGATTTTAGATTAGATACTATTCAGTTTAACACCACTACTCCACTTGTTTTAGTGTTAGAAGGAATTGAAAAACCCGGTAATATTGGCGCAATGCTTCGTACTGCAGATGCCGCTAATGTTGATGCCGTTTTTATTGCAAATCCAAAAACAGATTTATTCAGCCCAAATATTGTACGTTCAAGTGTTGGCTGTCTTTTTACCAACCAAATTGGTGTTGGTACTTCTGAAGAAATTATTGAATTTTTACTAAGTAAAAAGATTAATATTTACAGCGCAACCTTACAAAATTCAAACGAATACCATAAAAACGATTATACAAGTGCTACAGCATTAGTTGTAGGTACAGAAGCAACAGGGCTAACTCAAGTTTGGCGAGATAAAGCAACTCAAAACATAAACATACCTATGCAAGGACAAATAGATTCTATGAATGTTTCTGTAGCCGCTGCCATTTTAACTTTTGAAGCCAAACGACAACGAGAATTTAAAATTTAGGTTAGACTCTCAGATATTACAAAGCTCTTATCTGGGGTAATCGTCAAATACAATTTTGATTTAAAAAAGCGATAACAAATTCTGCTATCGCTTTTTTAAATATTGTCTTCTATTAACCTTTTAACTTCTCTTCTGCTCTTTTAAGGTTCTCTTTATAACGTTTTAAAGACCTATGTTTTACTTTTTCTCCTAACGCTATTGCTTTTTTATAGCAAACTACCGCTTTATTGTAATTTTTATAAGTCAAATACGCTTCTCCTAAACTATCCCAAGCGTTTGAAGAATTCGGAAATTTTAAAGTATTCTCTATAAAGAATTCTAAAGCATATTTAGGAGCATCCGAATTTAAAAAATCATATCCGAAATTATTTAGGGTTCTTTCATCTGGATTATAAGAATTAAAAAAGACAGTTTTAAGACTATCGGCTACTCTAATTTTCCCTGCTTCCAAATGAATTTTCATAACACCTCTCATGGTACTATTTGATGGATTAACTTTATAACCACTATATTTTGAAAGCCGATTAAAATAATCTTGTAAGGCAATCATTCCTCCTGCTTCCTTAAACTTCTTATATGAACTTCTATTAGGGTATCCTTTTAATTTGTACTCGTTTTTTAAATTATTGGCTCTCAAATGTATTTGATGTAAAACTTCTTCAGCTTTTAAATTACTTCTGTTTGACAGATAAATAATAGTCGTTTCATCATCGTACATGGCTATAAAAGCACTATTCCCTGCTAATGCTCCTCCATGTCCATATAGTCGTACATTACTATTTTTCTCTATAATATCATCCCAGTTTCTTACCCAACCATAGCAATGTCCTTTTTTATTAGGTAAAAGCATAATTTTGGTGAATTCTGGAGATAATAGTGTGTTTGATTTTACTGCTTTACTCCAAGTAAATAAATCTTTAACTGTTGAATACATTCCTCCTGCTGCATAAGCGGTAGATTGGTCTCTAAAAGGAGCTTCAGTAATTTCACCTCCATGTTCTGAAGTCCACCAACCCAATCCATAAACTTCTCTGTAGCTATAACCTTTTGCCAAATTCTTTGAATTGTATTCATTGGTTCCAAACCCTGTGTTCATTAATTCTAAAGGCTTTACAATCTTTTCATCTAATAATTCTGCGAATGCTTTACCAGAAACTTCTTCTAAAATAACTCCCAAAATATCATACCCAAAACTACTGTAATAATAAGTCGTTCCTGGGTTGCTTACTAAATGTGTTTTATCGATTAATTTTGCTAATGTGTTTGGTGTGTAATTGGTATTTCCAAAATCTTTTAAACTCACTCCTATTGCTTGTAATCCGTTATAATGTGACAGCCCTGAAGTGTGAGACAATAGTTGATGAATAGTAATCTGACTTGCTTTTTCTTTTGATAAATATGGAAGATATTTACCAATAGTGTCTTGCAATTTTATTTTGTTTTCCTCAACCAATTGCATGACTAGCATCGCTGTAAATTGCTTGGTTACCGAACCAATACCAAACTTAGTATCAATAGTATTTGGTGTTTTATGTGCTCTATTTGATTCTCCATAGGCTTCTTCAAAAATAATCTCTCCCTTTTTAGCGACTAATACAGTGCCACTAAACGGACTTCTTATCTTAATTTTCATCCCAGGGTTTACATAGCTTTCCATTAAATCACCAATGGTTTTTGGTTCTGGTTTAAGAGCAATGAAAACTACCCAAATTGTTAAAATTGATATGATTGCTAAACTAATTTTAAATATATATTTCTTCATAATATTGTTTTTATTTTTGAGCGAAACTATAACTCACATAGTGCCTTCTAAAAAATATTTTACCAACACATCTATTATAGACTTAGACAAGACGATTTTTAGAATGGATATGATTCAATCTAAAAAAGGGCTATTCTAATAGGATTTTTATAGTATTCGTAAACTTTATAGTTAATCAGTTTAAGTTTTTAATATTTTTACATTATGAAATCTTTTATAAAATCATATTGGGCTTTATTATTAATGGTTTTTCTATTAGCTATTACCTCTATAGTCAAACTTCAAGTAAACCATAGGGTTAATATCTACTTATTAATTCTGGTAACCTTTGGGTTTGTATTTTTAATGCAATGGTTTCATTTAAAAAGAAAAACAGCACAACTAAAAGCTATAAATATTCAGTCGGAATTAAACTTACTTAAAAGTCAAATAGATCCTCATTTTTATTTTAACACATTAAATAATTTATACGGTCTTGCCAAACGAAAATCTGACAAAACACCTGAAGTAATTTTAAAGCTTTCTGAAATAATGCGTTATGTTATTTATAAAGGAAAAGAACCTAAGGTTACTATTGACGAAGAACTCAATTATCTTGATAATTATATAGAATTACAAACGTTACGTCTCCATAAGAATGTGACTATAAACTTTGATAAAAACAATATTGAAAACTCAGTAGAGATTGCACCTTTGCTTTTAATAATTCCGATAGAAAATGCGTTTAAACATGGTGTTGATAGTATCCTTGAAAATGCATATATTCATATTAAAATAGAAGCAAGTACAACACGGTTGTTTTTTGAAATTAAAAATAATTTTGAGGGAGATGATCAAAACAAATTTCAAGGTATCGGATTAGATAATTTAAAAAAACGCATGTTATTGCTTTATAAGAACAAGCATGCTATGACTACAAATATTCATGACAAAGAATTTACGTTTAACCTAACCATACAGTTTTAAAATGAAATGTATTATTATAGATGACGAGCCTATTGCACACCATATTATAGAAGATTATGCAAAAGAGTTAAGCGATTTAGATATTGTAAAAAGCTTCTATAATGCTGTAGATGCTATTTCTTTTTTGAATACCCAATCTGTAGATTTAATTTTTTTAGACATTAATATGCCTAAATTAAAAGGGCTAGATTTCGTAAAAACATTAACCAATCCTCCTGCAATTATTATTACCTCTGCTTATGCTGAATATGCTTTAGAAAGTTTTGAACTATCTATAGTCGACTATCTCTTAAAACCCTTTCGATTTGAACGTTTTTTAAAGGCCTATACTAAAGTTGTAACTATGAAACAACAGCATGTATTTGAAAAAACGAGTACTATTCCAATACAGCAAGAAAACCAATCCATCTTTTTAAAAGGAGATAAAGAAATTCATCAAGTTAATTTAAACGATATCACTTATTTTGAAAGTTATGGTGGCTATGTAAAAGTACATTTAAAAGACACTAAAACACTTCTAGTTCATAATTCATTACAATATTTTGAAGATACTTTAAAATCTAATTTCTTACGTATTCACCGCTCATATATCGTTCATAAAAAAGCAATTAAAAGTATTATTGGAAATAGAATAAAACTTTCTAATATTGATTTACCAATAGGGCAATCATATAAGATATCTGTTAATAATTTTATAAACGATATTTAAAATTTGCTTTGAATCTTAACTCCTTTTTTAATAACTTCGTTATTGTCTGATATAAGTTATTAAAACAAGCTCATATCATTAAAGTTGGCAACCATAAATAAAATACATGAAAAAAATATTGATTTTGTTGATTTTAATATCATTTAAAATTAACGCACAAACAGAATTAACTTTTAATAAAAAATTTATTGACTCTGAAGATAAATGGGTCGCTTTTCAAAAGGACAAGGACAATAAATATGGATTTGGATTTATTTATATTGACGAAGAAGCCGGATTAACTTTAAATCATGAAGGTAATTTCACTATTTCTATTAATGGAAATTTTATTTCTAAAAAAATGGATAGTGCTTCCATTAAAGTCAGATTACAAAACAATAATGTGAAAGTCGCATGGATTCCAAAAGCTAGATTAAAACAATTGAATGTTTTGGAAACTCCCAGCTGGTTAAAAGATTACAAAAATGACATTAATTCAATTAAGAGACTATATAGTTGGGGATATAAATATAATGGTTGGGGTAAATGTTCTAAAGCATTAACATACTTGGAAAAAGCATACGAGAGAAATCCTGAGTATAAGAATTTAGGTGTCGAATTAGCTTACTCTTATAATTGTTTGGGTAAATATGACAAAGCAATTTTAATAATGGAAGAAGTCGTTAAATTAAACCCCAAGGATTCCTATTCAAATAAAGAATTGATTTATGCACAAATAAAATCTGGAAACCTAAAAAGTGCTAAAAATAGTATCAAAAAAGCCATTAAAAAAACTGACGGAAAATATAACGGAGAAAATATATACAACCTGTTATATACTTACTATGAATTGAATGACAAAAAAAATATTCTAAAATGGGTGGGTAAAGCAAAGAAATGGAACTTAAAAAATAAACAACTATTGAATAATATAATTCAAATTGAAAAAGAAATGAATAAATAAAAGTTTTCCAACACCAGATAAAATTAATTGTGGGCACAAGCCTATTTATAAAAATTATACAGATTTTCTATTCAGTTTTTATTTGCTAAATTAAGTACTTAATCAACGTAACTAATCTAATATAACACGCTAACGAAACCTCAATTATTTATTCCAAAATTACTATTGATACTTCCCAATTTATTTTAGTAAATTCGAGTTTCTAAATAGATATAATGAAAGTCTGTATCGCCGAAAAGCCAAGTGTAGCACGAGAAATTGCTAATATATTAGGAGCCAACACCAAACGAGATGGATATTTCGAAGGTAATGGCTATGCGGTCACCTACACTTTTGGTCATTTATGCACACTTTTAGAACCCAAAGATTATAAATCGCACTGGAAAAGTTGGGATTTGAACAATTTACCCATGCTTCCCGAACATTTTAATACCAAAGTAACTGGCGATAGCGGTATTCAAAAACAGTTTAGGATCGTTAAATCTTTATTTGAAAAAGCTGATGTTGTTATTAATTGTGGGGATGCAGGAACAGAAGGAGAATTAATACAACGCTGGGTAATAAACCAAGCAAACTATAAAGGTGAAGTACAACGGTTATGGATTTCTTCCTTAACCGAAGAAGCGATTAGAGAGGGTTTTAATAATTTAAAACCTTCTGAACAATATGACAATCTCTATTATGCAGGTTATTCACGTGCCATTGGTGATTGGTTATTAGGCTTAAACGCAACTCGATTATACACCGTTAAATTTGGCGGATACAAACAAATATTATCTGTTGGTAGAGTGCAAACTCCTACCCTAGCCATGTTGGTTAATAGGTTTAAAGAAATTCAAGATTTTAAACCACAGCCTTATTGGGAACTACAAACTTTATATCGTGAAACACTTTTCAGTTATGAAGAAGGGCGTTTTTTAAAGAAAGAAGAAGGTCAAGTTTTTGCTGATAAAGTAAAAGAAAGCGATTTTGAAATTACTTCAGTAACCAAAAAGAAAGGAAAAGAGTACGCTCCTAAATTATTCGATTTAACTGGTTTGCAGGTATATTGTAATAATAAATTCGGCTTTTCTGCGGATGAAACACTAAAAATGGTGCAGAAACTCTATGAAATGAAAGTGGTTACCTACCCAAGGGTTGATACTACTTTTTTACCCAATGATGTGTATCCAAAAATCGCTGGTATTTTAAGTAAGCTAACGAATTATAGTCAATTAACGAAACCTTTATTAGGACAGAAAATAAAGAAATCGAAGAAAGTTTTTGATGATAAAAAAGTTACCGATCACCACGCTATTATCCCTACCGGAATTCAAAATAACTTACAATACAACCAGCAACAAGTGTATGATATTATTACACGACGTTTTATTGCTGTTTTTTATCCTGAAAGCGATGTTGCTAATACATCGGTAATTGGAGAAGTTGATAAAATTTCTTTTAAAACAAGTGGAAAAGAAATTTTATCTAAAGGTTGGCGTGTCGTTTTCGAGCATGGAAATGAGACTAAAAAAACAACAGATGTTAGCATGTTACCTACTTTTGTAAAAGGAGAAAAAGGACCTCATGAACCTAGTTTTTTAGAAAAAGAAACAAAGCCACCTCGTAATTATACTGAAGCAAGTTTACTACGAGCTATGGAAACCGCAGGTAAACAGGTTGATGATGATGAAATGCGCGAATTAATGAAAGAAAACGGAATCGGTCGTCCGTCAACACGAGCTAGTATTATAGAAACTTTATTTAGACGAAAATATATTGAGCGTCAAAAAAAATTAGTAATTCCTACTCAAACAGGAATTGACTTAATTGATTTGATTGATAATGACTTGCTAAAATCTGCTGAGTTAACTGGTCGTTGGGAAAAGCGTTTAAAAGAAATCGAAAGAGGAGAATTTAATGCCGGAACATTCATTAACAATATGAAAAAAATGGTAGAAGAATTGGTGTATGAAGTTCGTTCAAACACTAAAACAAAACGACTTTCTTCTGAAAATGAAACACCAAAACCAAAGGTTATAGTAAAAAAAACCACCTCTAACAAAAAAACAATTGTTCAAAAAGAATGCCCGAAATGTAAAAACGGACAATTATTAAAAGGAAACTCTGCTTACGGATGTTCTAAGTATAAAAGTGGTTGTGATTTTAAATTACCTTTTGATTTTATGGATAAAAAGATCTCTGAAAATCAATTAATCCGTTTGATTGACAAAGGATGTACCACCAATTTAAAAGGCTTTAAACAAGGAAACGATAAAGTTGAAGGTTTGGTTCGGTTTGATGATAATTTTAACTTGAAGTTAGAGCCTAAACAAACGTCAGTTCGAACGGAGTCGAAAACCACCGAAGTACCTGATACAATCACTTGTCCGAAATGTAAAAAGGGAACTATTTTAAAAGGAAAATCTGCTTATGGGTGCTCTAACTACAAAAATGGTTGTGATTTTGTGTTTACTTTTGATAATATCAAAAAAATAGCTAGCGGACAACCGTTGACTAAAGAATTGGTATTGAAAATTATAAGTTCTAATTAATTTTTTTAATTCTTTTTATAAGAAATACTCCTATAAAAATTAAGGTTAAGCTAATTATTATGTTTTCCCAAGACTTATCAACGTATCCTCCCCAACCATAAAACCCGTCCTCTTTATAAAAAAGAACTAAAACACCTATTAGAATTGCTAAAAGTCCTATAATTTTACTCCTTCTCATTTATTTAATTTGGAAATTACTCATAATAATTTATAGTCAGATTATTTTATTTACAAAAATCTTTAGCTACGGTATAAGAATTAAACAATTTAGTAAACTTTTTAAAAACACAAAACTTCTATTAATTATAGCTTTTATTCTCAATAGTTTTTAATTAGTTTTCCATTAAATCAACAATCCTTTCTCCTTTTACCTTATATGGACCTGATAAATTAGAATTTTCTAACTTTGATTTTTCAATAGCAATAAGACACTCATTAAATCGCTGCTTTAGTAATTCAATATTTTGGGTTTCCAAAAACTCTCCTTCGTCTGTAACTACAAGTTCTTCAAAGTAAGGTTCAATTTCTTTAAGTAATTTAACAATTTTTATATGAATGTTAATTTCTGAAAATTGTGTTTTACAATATTCTTGGATGTAATAATCATTGTCAAATTCTATCCATAAAGGATCTGAATTTTAATCTGGTTCTATTTTAATTCCTTTAGTAGAACCTTCATAGTTCCAATCTTTCTCATTCTTAACTCGTTCTAAAAATTTGCTTGATTCTTCAAAGTGTAGATAATTTATATAATACTTTTTAGAAAAGTCAGTTGCTATTTTAATTATAGTATCAAAATATTTATCTTTTTTAAGTCTTCCTTCAAAATGTATAGTTACTCCCATTTTTTTTAATTACTACCAATTATTTCATAAGCTCCTTCTTATAATACTCAATTAATTTATCGGGGTTTTTAATGGTATTCTTTATCCATTCAAAATACAAAACTCTTTTTTCATCAGCAGATAACCCCCAATTCACCTCTGTTTTTCGTAAACGAGAAGTGACATCGTTTAAAGTTATTGCAGCGGCTACTGATATGTTTAAACTTTCGGTAAAACCTACCATTGGTATTTTTAAAAATCCGTCAGCTTCTTGTTTTATATAGTCAGAAATTCCGTCTTTTTCAGCTCCAAATACAAAAGCAGATTTCTTAGTAACATCAAAATCAGCCAACACACACGAATCTGTATGTGGTGTTGTACCAATAATCTGATATCCTTTTGCCCGTAAATCTTCTAAACAAGCTTTGGTATTATCACCGTCTTCTTTATAACGGTTAATATTTAACCATTTCTGACTTCCTTTTGCAACATGTCTAGATACTTTATTTGTAAATCTGTTTTCAATCGCATATACATCTTGAACTCCAAAAATATCACAACTTCTCACTACTGCACTTGCATTATGTGGTTGATAAATATCTTCTAAAACTACCGTAAAATGTCGAGTTCTCTCATTTAATACCTTGTTAAATCTCTCTTTTCTTTTATCTGTAATAAAACTTTCTAAGTACCCTAATAATCCTTCATCAATCATACTGCAAACATACTAAAATTTCATATTTCTAGGGATTAATTTTTTACAGATGAAAAAACGAGTGGTCATATTAACTGGTGCAGTAAAGAATTTTGTTGGCAACTAACTTAATAATAATACTTAAAATTAAATTGAAATATTAGGTAATGAATTTACGATTATTACCCCTAGAAATTCACTTAAAATAAAACAATTTTAATTTCTAATTTCAACTAATTTAGCAACTAATTCATCCTTTATATCGTTGTCGGATGAACTTAATGCATTGCTCATTAAATTTGTTACTTCTAAAGGGTCATTCGTTAAATTAAATAAAGCTTCATTCCCATTTTCGAATAAAATATATTTATGTGATGTGTTTCTAATTGTAAAATCTACTGAACCATCATCATTTCCATCTTCAACAAATGTATATTCTCTTTCATTCGTATTAACTACCGAAGTAAGCAAACTTTTAAAACTTTTACTATCATTAATTGTTGAAGTATTAATGCCAGCAATATCTGCAATAGTAGCAAATAAATCAGTTGTATTAATCAAAGCATCATCTGTTTGATTAAATCTGGTAACTCCTTTTCCTGAAATAATCATAGGTACATTAATTCCTCCTTGATATATAGTTCCTTTACCTCTTGAAAACCCCTGTAACACCTGATTTGGTGTTCCATTATCACCAATAAACACAATAATCGTATTATCTTTTTCAGCTTGAGTCATAGAACTTAATAAACGTCCGTATTCACTATCCATAGCTTCAATCATTGCTAAATAGTACGGTAACGGATTTGCATCAATACTGGCTTGATCTGTAGGTAAAGCTCCTTGAGTATGTAAATTATTTGGAGGTAAATGGAAAGGTGGATGTGGTGCGTTATATGCTAACCACAAAAACCAAGGCTTTGTTTGATTATTAATCCAATCAATAGCTAAATCTGTTGTTTTTGTAGTAACATAATCTGTTGATGTGGTTGTTTGACCATTAATATTTAAGTTCCAATTAGAGTAAGATTGTAAACCTCCTCCTAGTGATCCTGCATAATAATTAATTCCCATATCATTAGGATGATTTTCATTGTTAGATAAATGCCATTTACCAATAACTGCACTACTATATTCTGAATTCGTATTGGTTTCTATATACTTATGTAAAGATATTTCTGAGGTAGATAAAACATCTGAAACTTTTATAACTCCATTTCTAATACCATATTTACCTGTTATAATTCCGGCTCTTGTAGGCGAACAAGTGGGGTTAGACCAAACATTATTAAAACGCACACCTGTATTTATTAAATTTTGGAGGTTTGGCATTTGAGGTTTTTGAGTTCCAATACTATAACCAGGAGAAGCATCTAAGCCCATATCATCGGCAATAACAAATAATATATTTGGATCAGTTCCATTTTCTACAGGAACTTCATCTGGTTGTTCTTCCTCAATAATAGCTTCACTGGTACTAGGGCTACAAGAAATAATTAAAAACGCAAATACAAAAAATAGAAGAAAACGATTATTAAAAAAAATCATATGTGTAGGGTTTAAAATGTAAGTTATGATTAATTAGACCACAAAAGTTTAAAATAGTTTAATTTTAAACTATTTCGTTTTTTTAGTGTCTAAAACAAAATCAATATCCTTAAACAATGAAAGTACCTTATAAACAATTTCTTAACGTCATTTTTATTAGTCTTATTACTATTATCTTAGCCTCATGTTCAAGTAAAAGTGAAATTGAGGTTGAAGATGTAGATATTATTATTGAAGAAGAACCTATTATACCATGTAATTCTGTTGAAATTTTCGCAAACGAAACTACCAATGCAGTTTGTTTTGAAAAAGAAGGTAATGTTAGAAAAGTATACACCAACAACTTCCCTGCTCATCAATACGGGCCATGGGCTGGACCAAATACTATTGAAGCTCAAAATTTTGAATATTCTATGTGTTTATACCCTGAATTAACAGATACTATTACAGAAATTAAAGAAGATCCTAATTCTCAATCTTGTGGAGCGGGTATTATTTTTGGTGTTTCAGACCAAGGGATAAACTACTCTCCTTTCGCTAGATTATATTGGGTAAATCCAAACACACAAGAAGAAAATTTAGATTGGCATATTGAAGCTGATTTTACTTTATCTATGGATTTAAATGGAGGGCACGTAAATAGTGTAAGTAGATATCATTACCATAATATACCTACCGATTATTTTAAAAATGATTTAAAAATAGATGGAACGAAACACTCTCCTATATTAGGATATGCAGCAGATGGATTTCCTATTTATTATAAATATGTATATACAGATACCAATGCATCAGGCGATAATCCTGCTTTATCAACTTTTAACAGTGGGTATTCCTTAAAATCCGGTACTCGCTCAGGAAATGGAATTACTGCTCCTAATGGTACACACAATGGTACTTATGTAGAAGATTATGAATATACAGGATCTGATTTAGATGAATGTGGAGGTAGATTTGCTATAACTCCAGAATATCCTAAAGGAACTTATTATTACGTGTTAACAGATAATTGGCCTTACATACCTAGATGTCTTAAAGGAAAATACGTTGACAATTCATTTCAAATTAGTCCTGGTTGTCCTGAATCAACAGCTACCCAAGATTGTAGTCCTGTAACAATTACATCGAATGCTGATATTTTTGAGAATTTAAAGAATAAATTAAATTCAAAGTTATACGAGCAGTTACATCACTTAGATTTTGGAAATCAATATGCAGCAGCAAAAATAAATAATGTGAAAATTTATACAATTGATGGAACTTTAGCCTATACTACAGATTCTACTATTGAATCAGAAAGAAAAGAAACTCGAAATATAAATACATGTTATATTCAAGTTGAGTTTTCAAATGGAAGTTTTACAAAAAAAATAACTATATAATTAGAAACTATGAAACTACTTATTCTTTTATTTACGACGTTTAATCTTTTTCTATATCATGCTGATGGTTTAGCAGAATACCACTATTTCATGGAAAATGATGCTATCCTTTTAAAATTTGAAATGGATAAAAACGAACTAGAACATTATAAGATAAACAAAGAATGTCATAATAATAAGTTATTTGACATCTGTGTTACAAACTACTTATTATCACAAACTAATTTAAAAATAAACGATAGTAATGTTACTTTCGATTTTACAGGTTCGTCTGTATATAATAATCATATCATCTTAAATTTCAAATCTAAAACAACCTATAAAAGCATACATAAAATTCAGGTTAAAAATAATAGTTTTTATGAAGTGAATTCTAAATTTAAAAATAGGGTTAGAATTGACTTAGATCGTTTTAAAAAATCTTTTTTACTTACTAAAAACAAAAACTTAATTACCTTGTAAATATTATTAATTATTCAAAATACTAATGAGCTTTTTTTCAAACCTAAAAATCACTAAAATTATTATCAAATTTGTTGGATTACTTTTTCTATTTACAATATTTTCTTGTACTAAAAAAAACACTAATTTAAGACCAGTTTCTTATATGGAATTTGAATTATTTGTAAATGAAACCGGCTACATAACAGATGCTGAAAAATTCGGATGGTCTATTGTACAAATAAACGTGTATGATTTTAAAAAAGTTGACAATGCTGATTGGAGAAAACCAGATGGAGAACACACACCCACATCCAAAAAATTGCCTGTTACCCAAGTAAGCTATAATGATGCTATTGCTTATTGCAAATGGTCTGGAAAACGACTTCCTAGTTATAATGAATATTGGCGACTAATATCATCTGACAAAAGAACAGTCGTATCAAATAACAAACTACCAATTTCACCAGTAAATGAAGTGAATGTTCTAGGAAATGTGTGGGATATTACAAAAACAAAAAAAGAAGACTTAATTAGATTAGCAGGTGGATCTTTGTTTTGCTCTGAAACCACTTGCCACGGTACAGTAAAAGAAAGGGAACTATTTGTAGATAAAGAAACAGGAAATATCCATATTGGTTTTTCTGTTATTAAATAAACTTAACGGTTAATATATGCATTAAAATGAAAAAAAAAATAGTTGTATTAACTGGTGCCGGAATAAGTGCTGAAAGCGGAATTAAAACTTTTAGAGATGCCGATGGTTTATGGGAAGGCCATGACATTTATGAAGTTGCTACTCCTGAAGGGTTTCATAAAAACCCTAAACTAGTACTCGATTTTTACAACCAGCGTAGAAGACAATTATTGGCTGTTTCACCTAATAAAGCACATTATAACCTTACCAAACTAGAAGATTATTATCAGGTTGATATCATCACACAGAATGTAGATGATTTACATGAGCGTTCAAAAAGTTCGAACGTTTTACATTTACATGGTGAATTATTAAAAGCAAGAAGTACCGCCCATAAATATTCAGTTTATGATCAGAATTCTGATATCGTTTTAGGCGATGTATGTGAAAAAAACGCTCAATTACGACCACATATCGTTTGGTTTGGCGAAGATGTACCAATGCTTGAAAAAGCTATTGAAATTACTTTAAAAGCAGATATCTTAGTTATTATTGGTACGTCTATGCAAGTATATCCTGCTGCTAGTTTAATTGATTATATCTCAGAAAACACACCTATTTATTTTATTGATCCAAAACCTGTTGTTAACAAAAAGGCCTTTACTAATTTAACTATTATTAAAGATGTTGCTAGCTTAGGAACTGATAAATTATTAAAATTTTTGAAATAAAAATGATTACTAATACCCCTTACCAATGAAAAATAAAATTATAACAACTCCGACTTAAATTTAGGTTGTTTTTATATTAATATTACTGCAAAAAACCGAATAAGTATGGTCTAAAAGGAATAAAACA
This sequence comes from uncultured Tenacibaculum sp., assembly GCA_965364955.1. Lineage (GTDB taxonomy): Bacteria > Bacteroidota > Bacteroidia > Flavobacteriales > Flavobacteriaceae > Polaribacter. The sequence continues at coordinate 23,917 of CBDTZS010000007.1, forward strand.
AACAATAAAATATCAAAAAAGGTAATAATTATGTTCTAAAGACTGTTTTGTGGATGTGGGGGATTATTCTTCTATTTATCTGGTAACCTATAGGTATAACTCAACTATACCCCGTTATACTCTTAACGAGTTTTACTTAGCAAATATATTTTTTAATGATTTTATATTTCTTTAAAAATAAATGTAGATTTACAATTATTCCTAAAAAAATAAAAATTGCTATTTAATTCTATCGAATTTGGAGTTTTCTTACTAATTGTATTTATACTGTATTGGTTCGTAACAAATAAAAAAATAAAAATTCAAAACCTGTTATTACTTCTAGCAAGTTACTTGTTTTATGGTTGGTGGGATTGGAGATTTTTATCCTTAATTATTATAAGCTCATTTATTGACTTTACAGCTGGTGCAAAAATATTTTCAGCTAAAAGAAAGAAAGAAAGAAAGAACTGGTTACTTGTTAGCTTAATATCAAATCTAGGTTTTTTATCTATTTTCAAATATTATAATTTTTTTGCAGAATCATTTTCCGAATTAATGAATATTTTTGGATGGAAACCAAATGATTTAACATTGAAAATAATCCTACCTGTAGGTATTAGCTTTTATACATTTCAAACATTAAGCTATACAATTGATATATATAGGAAAGAGTTTCGTCCCACTAAAAGTATTATTTCATTTTTCACATATATCGCTTTTTTCCCTCAATTAGTTGCAGGGCCAATAGAAAGAGCCTCAAATTTATTGCCTCAGATAGAAAAAAAAAGAGTATTTAAAAAAGAGTGGTTTAATGCTGGATTTATTCAAATATTAATAGGGTTATTTCGAAAAATAGTTATTGCTGATACATTAGGTATGTATGTAGATTCAGTTTACGGGAATCTAGAAGTACATAATTCTTCAACTATTCTTTTTGCTACATTCCTTTATGCTTTTCAAATTTATTATGATTTTTCAGGATATTCAGATATAGCAATTGGTACAGCAAAATTATTAGGTTTTAAATTTACACAAAATTTCAACCTCCCTTATTTCTCTAAATCTCTAACTGAGTTTTGGCGAAAGTGGCATATGTCCTTGTCTTTCTGGCTAAGAGATTATTTATATATTTCTTTAGGAGGAAATCGAAAAGGTATTAAGATTACTTACAGAAACTTAATATTAACCATGTTACTTGGTGGTTTATGGCATGGTAGTTCTTGGAACTTTATAATTTGGGGAGGAATACATGGGTTAGTCTTAAGTATCGAAAAATATTTAAACTCCTCTAAACTATTGTTATCTATAAGAAAAATAGATGCTTTTGGATATTTAATAACCTTTTCAATTGTACTTTTATCTTGGGTTTTTTTCAGAACGCAATCACTTGGTTCAGCCATATTCACAATTAAGAAAATATTCTCATTAGATTACAACACTCCTTTTATTGGTGATATAAATACTTTAGCCAATGCGGTAGTCGTATTAGCTATTGGAATTCTATTTGACTTATATTTATTTAATAAAAATATTAGTCTTGAAAACTTAGGTGCTAAATTTAGTATAGTTAAAATTTCAATAATAGCTACGTTAATAATAATTCTTATTAATTTATTCTATTCAACATCAAGCAATTTTATTTATTTTCAATTTTAAAATATGAGTAAGTCTAATTTAAAGTATCTTTTAAAAATATTTTTTTTATTTATTATTATCTCATATACCACAGATAAAATAGTTTTTATCATCCTTAACAATATTAGTGATAAAGTTTATTCTGGTCAAAGCATAGGTAAACTTAACCAATACTTACAAATAAAGGATAGTTTGGATATGGTTATTTTTGGAAGTTCAAGAGCTAATCATAATATAGACCCAACTCAGATATCTGATAATAGTTTTAACATGGGAGTGGATGGTCGACAACTGGCTTTTTCTTCAACTTTGATAAAACTACTTCCAAAACAAAAAAAACAATTAATTTTATTACATATTGACCCTGTTAATGCATTCTCTAAAAACTATGCAGGAAATGACGTTGATGCTTTACTTAATAAATATAACAGAAATAAAATCATAGCTAAAGAAATAGATAGGCTAAAACAAAATAATATTCTACAAAAATTCTATTGGAGTTTAAGCTACAATAGAATCTTTTTTGGAATATTGAAGAATTATTTTAAACCGAAATATGATTACAAGAATTACTCTGGATATTACCCAATTTATCCTACCAAGGGACAACAAAAAAATTTAAAAAAAATACTTAAACAAGAAAAAAGTAAAGATTGTTCAGAACACTATGAAATCAATGATATATACGAATACTTATTAGATGAAATACAGCTTTTTTGCAAAAAAAATAATAAAAATTTGATTCTTTTTACTTCACCTGTGTTAAGTGATAATTGTAAAAAAGATAATCGCCTATTTAATGAAATAATTAAAACAAAAGGTTTTATTTATTTTGATTTTTCAGATTTATTCGAACAAGATTACTCCTTAAAATACTGGAAAGATGAGACTCATTTATCGTATATCGGTGCAGATATTTTTACACAATCAGTACGAACAATAGTTGAAGATAATAAAAATAAAATATCATCAACTAAAAAACACTAAATTGAAATTCAATATTTTCATAAGAATTTCTCTATACTATTAACTGTATCTCCCTTATATTATATTGCAAAAAACAAATTAAAAACGTTTATAACGGATTATCATAAAAGAGGTTGGCAAATAGCAATGCATACACAAGGAGATGCTGCAATTACTGATGTTGTTACTATTTTTGATGAACTTGATAAAGAATTAGATTTCAGTAAATCAAGACATCGATTAGAACATTGTTTAATGCTTCCTAAATCTGAATTACTAAGGATAAAAATATTAAATCTATTTCCGATTTTTCATATGAATCATCTATATTATTATGGTGAAGCATTAAACAACGATCTTTTAGGAGCAAAAAGAACCGCAGAAATATTACCTATTAAATCTGCTCTAGATCAGCATATAATAAGCACATTACATGCTGATCAACCTATGTTTGAAAGTAAAACAAAACAAGGAACACTCATTAATGAAAGTGAACGTTTAAAAATATCTGAGGCTATTAAATCACTTACTTTAAATGCAGCTTATCAAATACACAAAGAAAGTAAAATCGACTCTTTAGAAAAAGGAAAATATGCCGACTTTGTTATTCTTAATGAGAATCCTTATTTAGTAAAACCAGAAAACTTACATAAAATTAGATGTATTCAAACATTTATTAACGGAAATAAAGTATCCCATTAATCTTTTGATGTTAACTTACTAAAATACTCAAATAATTCTCCTTTAGATATTGAACTTCCTTTTTCTATTAAATCAAAAATTTCAAGATTCCTTTCTTCTTCTTCGTATTTTTTAGTTCCTGTAAAAAATTCGATCTTTTCGTCATTTGGGTTTTTCATTAACCATTCGAAACCTTCTTGCTCTAATAAGTTTATTTCTTTCTCTATAGTAATAACAATACGATGAATTTCATTTTCATCACATTTAAATAAATTAACCACTTTTTCTGAAAAATGCTCTAAATATTCCGTTTTAGTAAGTACATCATCCCAAACTACATCACTAAAAACATTCATTTCATCTTCAGCTACTTCTGGTTTTTCTTCTTTTAATTCTTTCCATTCTTTTGCATCAATACTTTGTGATGCTAAAAAACGAGCAAATTCTTTATGTAATCCTTCAAATTGTTCTTTGGTAAGTTGTCTATACTTCATTTGGCAATTTTAATAATAAATTAGGGTTTGGGCAATTTTCTTTATAAAAATTAATAGTAGATAATGAAGATACTCCTGGGTAATCTCCTTCATTATTTTGCATGTCAACTATTAACTGAAAATGTAAATGAGGCGCATAATCACCATTAATTGAAGAATCTCCTAATTCAGCGATTACTTGTCCTTCTAAAACGGTATCTCCAATACTTATGTTATTTATTGAATTTTCAGATAAATGCCCATATAAAGAATAGAAAACCTTCATTTCAATCGTATGTTTAAGAATAATTGTTGGTCCGTAATCTCCGTGATTTCTATTATTTTTAAAACTATGGATTTCACCATCTAAAACAGCTAAAACTTTGGTCTCAGCAGCACACCATAAATCTATTCCTAAATGAATATTCCGTTGGTTATCTTCTGATTGTTTTGCAAAATATTCACTTCTATTATAAATATCTCTTTTTTCTAAATACCCTCCAAAAGCAACTTTAGCCGTATTCTCTTTTAAATAATTTGCTATATATACTTCCCATTCTGAAGAAGATGAAATATTAAAGTTTAATTCTTTATTTTCAGATGAAATTGAAATTGGTATATAATCTTCAAATGCTATTGATGCATCTATTACCTTAAGTGTTTTTTTTGATATCTTTTTTAATAAATATTCCATAAAACAAAAATAAAAAAGCACAGCTTAACTATACATCTTTCCATATATTATTTCTTTTTGTTCGTTAATTACGAGACCAATAATTCTTTTCTATCGTTTAATTTCTAAAAGAACAAAAAAATAAAATTTCTATTTCATAAAAAACCGCCTTTAAAGGCGGTTTTTTATGAAATAGAAATAAATGTAAAGTTTGCATTTACCTAGTTACTGTACCTGTTGGTAAAGTTCCACTTAAATCGTGTAATGTTGGTGCAGTTGCAGAACTTGCTGTTAAAGCTGCCCCAACTAAAGGTTTTAATAAAAATGGATTTGGGCTATTGTCTGGTTCTGGTTCAACTGAAACGATTACTTTAGAAACATGAGTAGCAGTTGCTAAATTTACACCATTAGAAGTTCCCATAATAAAATCTTCTCCTGGAAAAGGAGGTAATGACATATTATCTGTTCCTGCAAATGGGTTATTATCATCATCTGCCCCTGTTGCAGTAGAAAATCTACCAGAAGAAATTGGTTTTCCATCAATAATTGCCCAACCTTCATATTTCCATCCTGCTGGTAAAATTGGTAATGTTAAGGTCGGAGATTTAGGGGTTGTTGTTGGGTTTAAAAACCAAATTCCTTTATTACTATCTGTAGTTATCGTTGTAGAAGGTGTTGTTAGGATGTACTTTCCTGCTATTGTTGAGAAATCAGCAATAATTCCTGTATTTACAGCTGCAGAATTCCCAGAGAAATCACCAGCTAGAATTTTAATAGCACTTGGTGCTGGATCAGTATCAGGAATAGGTTCAATGCTTAATACAAATTTTGTTGCTGATGCTAAGTTAGAAGCAGCTACACTAAAAGAAGTTGTAGATAGTGCTCCTGAATCATCTACTGAAAATGTACCTGTAGAAACTGGAGAATCATTTACTATAATCCATCCTTCGTATTGTTCACTTGCACCTAAATTTTCTAGACCACTAACACTTATTGTTAAATTTGATGTCGTTGGTGTATTATCATCATCACTACAAGAAGCAAATGATAATGCGATAGCTAGAATTCCTAAAATTTTTATTTTTTTCATCTTTCTAATTGTATTTAGTTATTACTATTACAAAGATATATGCTGACCTTTTCCTAGAATGTTAGCTAGCTAACACTAAGCCATTTTTTTTAAAATAGTAATTGTTTTTCTATCAAAATCAACAATTCTATTTTCTTTTAATTCGTTTAATATCGTATTTAATGTTGGACGTGAGGTTCCTATCAGTGAAGCTATGTCTTTTTGCGTATATGGGTGCACTATAATATGATTACCTGTTTTTTCACAATTATAGCCATATTCTTCACATAATTCCTGTAAAAACTCTAATAAACGTGTTTTAACATCTTTAAACAAGAGAATTTGTAACCTGCGTTCTAGCTTTTTAAAACGAAATCCTAAGAATTTATAGATTTTCAAACTAAAGGTTTTATCACCACGCATTAAATCATGCATGGTATTTACTCCTATCGGACAAATGCTTGTTTGAGTATCTATTGATTGGGCAAATTCATTTCGGGTTACTTCACCTAAAATTGCCTTTTCACCAAATAATTGTCCTTTAGATAAAATTGTTTTTACTACTTCCTTTCCATCTTCAGAATAGTAACCAATTTTCACTTTACCTTTTTCTATTAAGTAGATTTTATTAGCAGTATCTTCTTCAAAATAGATGTAATCATTTTTGATGTATACATCAAAATTATGACAGGATTTATGCTCTTTAAACTTATGTGGACATAATAAATTAAATAGATTTACATCATCAAAAAACCAAAGTGAATTCATAAAATACTATGTTTAAGTGTCGTTTTATAAATAATAATTCAAGTTACCTATACCATTCATTAAGATTAATTAGCATTAGTAAACATTGAGTCGAATTAAAATCTGATTTATTACAACTAAACGCATAAAAAAAGGCGTTAGATATATCTAGCGCCTTTCACATATTATTATAAAAAATAACCAATTATGCGTTTTGTTTTTTAATCAAGTTTAATGCAGAACCTTCGTTATACCAGTCAATTTGACCTTGGTTATATGTATGGTTTGCTATCACTATATCTTTAGATCCATCAGTATGCATAACATCTAATGTTAATGGTTTTCCTGGGCTAAACTCATGTAAATCTACAAAGTTAAACGTATCATCTTCTTGAATTAAATCATAATCTGCTTCATTAGCAAACGTCAATCCTAACATTCCTTGTTTTTTCAAGTTTGTTTCGTGAATACGAGCGAATGACTTTACAATAACTGCGGCTACTCCTAAATGTCTTGGTTCCATGGCAGCATGCTCTCTTGAAGAACCTTCACCGTAATTATGATCACCAACAACAATTGTGTGTACACCAGCAGCTTTATATTTGCGAGCAACATCTGGTACTCCTCCAAACTCACCATCCAATTGATTTTTAATAAAATTTGTCTTTTTACCAAAAGCATTCACCGCTCCAATTAAACAGTTGTTAGAAATATTATCTAAATGCCCTCTGTAACGCAACCATGGTCCTGCCATAGAAATGTGATCCGTAGTACATTTACCGTGTGCTTTTATTAATAGTTTAGCACCGTTAATTTCGTTTCCTAACGGTGTAAATGGTGTTAATAACTGTAATCTTTCAGAATCATCAGCAACAGTAACATTTACCCCGCTACCATCTTCAGTTGGCGATAAATAACCATCATCTTTTACTTCAAAACCTTTAGGAGGTAATTCCCATCCTGTTGGTTCATCTAACATAACTTCTTGACCATCCTTGTTAATTAAGGTGTCCGTCATTGGATTAAAATCTAATCTTCCTGATAATGCAATTGCCGCAACCATTTCAGGTGATGCGACAAAGGCATGTGTATTAGGATTTCCATCCGCACGTTTCGCAAAATTTCTGTTAAACGAATGAACTATAGAGTTTTTAGGTGCATTAGCAGGATCTGAATATCTTGCCCATTGACCAATACAAGGTCCGCAAGCATTTGTAAATATTTTAGCATCTAATTGTTCGAATACCTTTAAAATACCATCTCTATCAGCTGTATAACGTACTTTCTCTGAACCTGGATTAATTCCTAATTCAGATTTCATGAAAATACCTTTATCCAATGCTTGTTGGGCTATAGAAGCTGCACGAGATAAATCTTCATAAGAAGAGTTTGTACAAGAACCTATTAATCCCCATTCTACTTCTAATGGCCAGTCATTTTCAATTGCTTTAGCCCTCATATCACTACCAACAGCTGTCGATAAATCTGGAGTAAAAGGTCCGTTTAATAACGGACTTAATTCTGATAAGTTAATTTCAATAACTTGATCGAAATATTCTTCTGGGTTGGCATATACTTCCGCATCACCAGTTAAATGTTCTTTAATTTCATTTGCAGCATCCGCAACATCACTTCTGTCTGTAGCTCGTAAATAACGCTCCATAGATTCATCATAACCGAAAGTAGAAGTTGTAGCTCCTATTTCAGCTCCCATGTTACAAATTGTTCCTTTACCTGTACAAGACATTCCTGTTGCTCCTTCTCCGAAATACTCAACGATAGCTCCTGTTCCTCCTTTTGCAGAAACAATACCAGCTACTTTTAAAATAACATCTTTAGGTGCCGTCCATCCTGATAATTTACCTGTTAACTTAACTCCTATTAATTTAGGAAACTTAAGCTCCCAAGCCATTCCTGCCATTACATCGACAGCATCAGCTCCACCAACACCAATAGCTACCATTCCTAATCCACCTGCGTTTACAGTGTGAGAATCGGTACCAATCATCATTCCTCCAGGGAATGCATAATTTTCTAAAACTACTTGGTGAATAATTCCTGCACCTGGTTTCCAGAAACCAATTCCGTATTTATTAGAAACAGATTCTAAGAAGTTAAATACTTCATTAGAGTTATTTAATGCATATTGTAAATCTTTACTAGCACCTTCTCTTGCTTGAATTAAGTGATCACAATGAACAGTTGTAGGAACTGCTACTTGCTTTTTTCCTGCTTGCATAAATTGTAATAAAGCCATTTGTGCAGTTGCATCTTGACATGCTATTCTATCTGGAGCAAAATCAACATAATCTTTTCCTCTAGCATAAACTTTAGTTGCTTTACCATCCCAAAGGTGTGTGTATAAAATTTTCTCAGATAGTGTTAAAGGCTTACCTGTTAATTCCCTAGCCGCTGTTACACGTTCTTTGAATTTACCATAAACCCCTTTAATCATATCAATATCAAAAGCCATATCTATGTTTTTAATTTATTATTATAAATACTAATTTAGCAAAAAAATAATAGATATATAACTCATAAACGGATTAATATATCACTATTAAACAGTAGATAACAACAAAAAATCCCGAGTTTAAAAACTCGGGATTTTATATTCTATAAATAATGTAGTCACTTATCTGGAAATATAAAAAGAAAGATCCTTTCTATATTTATCCTGAGATAATTCGTTAATTACATCACTAATTGCTTTTTAGACGGTTTAAAGCTAGTTAACACAATACCGTCAACAGCAGCTTCATACTCTTCCATAGTTGGAGTTCTTCCTAAAACTGTAGACAATACTACTACAGGTGTAGAAGATAATAAAGATTCTCCTTTTTTCTCACCAGAATCTTTAACAACTCTTCCTTGGAATAAACGTGTTGAAGTAGCCATTACAGTATCTCCTGCCTCAGCTTTTTCTTGATTCCCCATACATAAGTTACATCCAGGACGTTCTAAATATAACATATTTTCATATTTCGTACGCGCTAAACCTTTTGGTGCATCGTCATCAAATACAAAACCAGAGTATTTTTCTAATACATCCCAATCTCCTTCAGCTTTTAACTCATCAACAATATTATATGTTGGTGGTGCTACAACTAAAGGTGCTTTAAATTCAACCTTTCCATGTTGTTTTTCAATATTTTTAAGCATTTGAGCTAGAATTTGCATATCTCCTTTATGAACCATACAAGATCCTACAAAACCTAAGTCTACTTTTTTAGTACCACCATAATAAGATAATGGTCTAATATTATCGTGTGTATAACGTTTAGAAACATCATCATTATTAACATCTGGATCCGCAATCATTGGTTCAGCAATCTCATCTAAATCAATTACAACTTCAGCGTAATAATTAGCATTAGCATCAGGTCTTAAAGCTGCTTTTTCTCCAGATCTAATTTCTTGAATTCTAGCATTTGCTTTATCCAATAAACCTTGAAGAACTTGCTTTGCGTTATCCATTCCTTTATCAATCATGATTTGGATACGACCTTTAGCTATTTCTAATGATTCGATTAAAGTTTCATCTTCTGAAATACAAATAGAAGCTTTCGCTTTCATCTCTGCAGTCCAATCTGTAAATGTAAAAGATTGATCAGATGTTAAGGTACCAATGTGAACCTCAATAATTTTTCCTTGGAATACGTTTTCTCCTTTAAATTGCTTCAACATCTGTTGTTGCGTTGCATGAACTACATCACGGAAATCCATGTAACTTCTCATTTCTCCTTTAAAAGTAACTTTTACTGATTCAGGAATCGGCATACTTGCTTCTCCTGTAGCTAAAGCTAAAGCAACTGTCCCAGAATCTGCTCCAAAAGCAATTCCTTTCGACATTCTTGTATGAGAATCACCACCAATAGTGATCGCCCAATCATCTATCACCAAATCGTTCAATACTTTGTGGATTACATCAGTCATAGCATGATACTTCCCTTTAGGATCACGAGCTGTAATAAGACCGAAATCGTTCATAAAGTTCATTAATCTTGGAATATTAGCCTTCGACTTATCATCCCAAACTGAAGCTGTATGACATCCTGATTGATACGCACCATCAACAATTGGAGAGATAACTGTAGCAGCCATCATTTCTAATTCTTGAGAAGTCATTAACCCTGTAGTATCTTGAGAACCTACAATATTTACTTCAACACGAACATCAGAACCCGCATGCAATGTTTTACCTGGTGTAGTTCCAACTGCATTTTTATTAAATATTTTTTCAACTGCAGTTAATCCTTGTCCTTCGACAGAAATTTCTTTTGAAGTTGCATATACTTGAGGTGCATCTATACCTAAAAGCTTAGCTGCAAATGATTGTAATTTCTTACCAAAAACAACAGCATAAGATCCTCTTGCTTTTATAAATTCCTTTTTTTGTGGTGTTAATGCTGTAGAGATATCTTTTAACACTTTATCACCATTATAAAGCTTTTTAGTCTTCGTATTTATGGTAAGAACAGTTCCTGTTTCAACAGAATATTCTTGGATTAAAACTGCATCACCTTCCTTATCAACAACGGTGTTTCCGTCAGCATCTTTTTGCTTCACCCAGTTTTTTAAATCAATACCAATACCTCCAGTTACACTAACTGTAGTTAAGAATATTGGAGAAATCCCATTTGTTCCAGCAATTACCGGAGCAATATTAATAAATGGTACATATGGGCTAGACTTAATCCCTGTCCATAAAGCAACGTTGTTTACACCTGACATTCTTGATGAACCAACTCCCATTGTTCCTTTATCGGCAATCAACATTACTCGTTTCCCTGGGTGTTTTGCTTGTAAAGCAAGCAATTCGTTCTGCATGTCTTTATTGTGTTCAAATAAACACTGACCATGTAGCTCTCTATCTGATCTAGAATGTGCGTCACCTCCTGGAGAAAGTAAATCTGTAGAAATATCTCCTACACCAGCTATAAATGTTACAACTTCAATTTTCTCATCAATTTCTGGTAACTTTGTAAAGAACTCTGCTCTTGCATAGCTCTCTATAATTTCTTTTGCTACTTCACTTCCGTTTTTAAATGCTTCTGTCAAACGATCTGTGTCAGCTTCATAAAGGAAAACTTGCGTCTTTAAAACTTTTGTAGCTTGACCTGCAAGTGCAGTATCGTTCCCTAAAGCTAAATCAAGTAAAACCTTAATAGAAGGTCCACCTTTCATATGAGATAATTGCTCAAAAGCAAATGCAGTAGAAATTTCTTCTACAACTGATTCTCCTAAAATAATCTCTTTTAAGAATTTAGCTTTTACACCGGCAGCACTAGTAGTACCAGGTAGAACGTTATAGATGAAAAAATTAAGAGAATCTTTACGATACTCATTATTTACATCTTTAATTTGCGTAATTATTTCGCTTAGTAATTCAGCCCCATCAACTGGTTGCGGATGAAGTCCCTGATCTTTTCGATCTTCTATTTGCTTAAGGTAATCTTTATAAATACTCATGGAAGGAATCTTTAATTATCGTAAATGTCTTTGATCATGTTAATATCAAAAGCCATGTCCTGTAATTTTGTTAATTTTTGTTATGCAAAAGTACTATTTTAAAGTCAACTTTAAAAGATAAACACTTAATCAGCTTAATTAGTGAATAAAAAATAATTAAAATTTAAAAATTGGAATTAATTCGTAAAAAAAACATCATTAAATGTTAATTTTTTATCAAGTAGATAATTTAAAATCATTGATCTAATATGTAAATCAATGATTTTAAATAAAAAAAATAAAAAAGCAGACCAGTAAGCTGGATTCTGTTCCTTATAAATAAGACTCTTATCATTTATCTAGTTTTACGATTACCCGTAAAATCAATCTGCCTACCCCTTAGAATCGCGCGAGTAGCGCTCGAGCTCTAATGTACATGACATTGCACCGCATAGAGTTTACCTGGTTTCACTACAGCATTACCTGTACATACTTTCTGCTGCACTTGTCCTCGGTTTACACCGGACGGCTGTTATCCGCTATGCTACTCTTTGGTGTCCAGACTTTCCTACTTATACTAAATATAAGTCGATAAGATAGGTCTGCTTATTTACTTTTAAAGTTTTCATCTTTTTTTCATAAAAAACCCACTCAATAAATTGAGTGGGAAAATTGCTATGAAAAAGAAAAAGTGTCTAGAACGTCTCCTAGACACTGCAAATATAATAATGTTTTTTACATTACACAATCCTTTTTATTAAAAATTAATAAATTTTAATAGAATATTAACTAAAAGAAAAACCCATTCAAAAAAATGAATGGGTTTTATAGTATATAAGTAAAATTACTTCTCTTAATATTTCTTTAAGAAAACATATCTTTTACTTTCTCAAAAAATGATTTATCCGATCTTTGAGGATTTGGACTAAAGTTTTCATCTGCTTGCATTAGTTCGAAAAACTTACGTTGCTCTTTCGTTAACTCTTGTGGTGTCCAAACATTAATATGAATTAAAAAATCTCCATTACCATAGCGTTCTATACTTGGTAATCCTTTTCCTTTTAACCTTAAAATTTTACCAGACTGAGTACCAGCATCAATCTTTATTTTCACATTTCCTGTTACTGTTTCTATTTCTTTAGAAATTCCTAAAACGGCTTCAGAATAATTAATATATAAATCGTAATGTATATTACTACCTTCCCTTTTTAATGTTTCATGCTGAACTTCTTCAATCAACACTAATAAATCTCCTGGAATAGAGTTTTTACCTGGAGCTTCGTTTCCTTTTCCTCCTACTTTTAACTGTACTCCCTCAGTAACTCCTTCAGGTATATTAATTGAAACTGTTTCTTCCTTAACAATTAAACCTTGAGCATCAGATCCGTTTGGTTTACTATTAAGCATTTCACCAGCTCCTTGACAAGTACCACAAGTAGTTGCTGTTTGCATTCTACCTAAGATGGTATTGGTAACTCGCATTTGTTGCCCGCTACCATTACATGTTGTACAAGTTTTATAAGTAACTCCGTCTGCTTGAACTTTTCTACGAACTTTTACCTTTTTCTCTACTCCATTAGCAATTTCTTCTAAAGTAAGTTTTACACGAATACGCATATTAGATCCTTTAACTCTAGCTTGTCGTTGACCGCCACCGCCACCGAAACCACCAAAACCACCGCCACCGCCGCCAAAAATATCTCCAAACTGACTGAATATGTCATCCATATTCATTCCGCCGCCGCCAAAACCGCCACCGCCGCCACCTTGTGGACCATCGAAAGCTGCATGACCGTATTGATCGTAACGCGCTTTTTTATTATCATCACTAAGCACTTCATATGCCTCGGCACATAATTTGAATTTCTCTTCAGCACTTTTATCATCTGGATTTTTATCTGGATGATATTTTATCGCCATTTTACGGTATCCTTTTTTTATCTCAGGTTGTGATGCTGATTTTGAAATACCTAATACTTCGTAATAATCTTGTTTTGCCATTTTTATTCTATTCTGTCATTGCTAATAAAGTGAAATAATCTTTTTTAGAATTACTTCGCATATACAAAGCTATCGCTTTGAAAATCTTCCTAATGACATATTGTTTATGCTTGTCCTACCACCACTTTTGGGTGACGAATAATTTTATCTCCTAATTTGTATCCTTTTTCTATACAATCAATAACCTTTCCTTTTAAGTCATCTGATGGTGCTGGAATTTGTGTAATTGCTTGATGTACTTCTGCGTCAAAAACATCACCTTGCTTTACCTCAATTGCAGCTAAGCCCTTTTGCTCTAGAGTTGTTACCGTTTTCTGATAAATTAATAACACTCCTTTATGTAACTCTTCAGCTTCTTTATCGTCATCAGCATGTGTCAAAGCACGTTCGAAATCATCTAAAATTGGCAGTAAAGCTGTCATAACTGCTTGTCCCGCAGTTTTAAAAAGCTCCATACGTTCTTTAGAAGTACGCTTTTTGTAGTTTTCAAACTCAGCAAATAAGCGTAAATACTTATCTTTCTCTGCTTGAAGTAACTCTTCAGTCGTTGGTTCTACTTTCTCTACAACCTCTTCTACTTCTTGTGTTTCTTCTATTGGTGCCTTATCTATAGCGTCTTTTAATTCGTCTTCTTTTGTATATTGATCTTTACTCATTGTAAATCGTTTCTTTAAATTCTTCAGCATAATTTTATCAATAATATTGCCAATAAAAAAATAGTGTCATCTTGACATTAAATATAAACCCCTATTTAACAAGCGTTTTAGAGATTTAACACATTAAATAATTATATTCCTTTTTTTTTAACAATTATAATACATATATTTATAGAAATTAATATAAAATATATAAATATTTAAGTCCCTCATTAATTATGAAAAAAAATTTATTAAGTATTACTGGCGCAACAATTTTAACTAGACAAGAACAAAAAAACTTAACAGGAGGTATTTCTTTTGGAGATCCTAGCAAATGTGGTTGTGATTGTGCAGGACGTGTAACAGGTCCTTTCTATTGTCATCAACTTATTGCATGTCCACAAGTATACACTTGTGATCAAGAAATGTAGTAATAACACCTTTAAAAAAAACCAGTTACTGAAAAGTAGCTGGTTTTTCTTTTTAAACAAATTTCTTAAGTTAATCTTCTATTCTTTCAATTTTTGCTCCGATAGATTTTAAACGAGCTTCAATATTTTCGTATCCTCTATCAATTTGCTCAATATTATTAATAATACTTGTTCCTTTAGCAGAAAGTGCCGCAATTAATAAAGAAATACCTGCACGAATATCTGGTGATGTCATCTTTGTTGCTTTTAACATCGATTGGAAATTGTGCCCAATTACAGTAGCTCTATGTGGATCACATAAAATTACTTTGGCACCCATATCAATTAATTTATCGACAAAAAACAAACGGCTTTCAAACATTTTTTGATGGATTAATACCGTCCCTTTTGCTTGAGTTGCTATTACCAATACAATACTTAATAAATCTGGAGTAAATCCTGGCCAAGGTGCGTCGGCTACCGTTAAAATCGATCCATCAATATAATTTTGTATTTCGTAACTTTCTTGCTCTGGAATATAAATATCGTCTCCTCTTTTTTCTAACTGAATTCCTAGTTTACGAAATACATTCGGTATTTGTCCTAGGTTTTTCCAACTAACATTTTTAATTGTTAATTCAGAACGTGTCATCGCTGCTACACCAATCCAACTACCAATTTCAATCATATCTGGTAGCACTCTATGCTCACAACCACCTAGAAAAGTTACCCCTTCAATAGTTAATAAATTAGAGCCTACTCCTGAAATTTTTGCTCCCATAGAATTCAACATTTTACATAATTGTTGAATATAAGGTTCGCAAGCTGCATTATATATTGTAGTTGTTCCTTTGGCTAATACTGCCGCCATAACAATATTGGCAGTTCCTGTTACTGATGCTTCATCTAATAACATATCAGTACCCACTAAACCATTTTCAGCTTCAACTCCGTAAAAATATTCTTCTTTGTTATAACGGAATTTTGCTCCTAAGTTAATGAAACCTTCAAAATGTGTATCTAAACGACGACGTCCTATTTTATCACCTCCTGGACGCGGAATATACCCTTTTCCAAAACGTGCTAACAACGGACCAACAATCATTATTGAACCTCTTAATGAACTTCCATCTTTTTTAAATTCAGCTGATTCTAAATATTTTAAATTAATAGCATCTGCTTGAAAACTATACGAATTTGTTCCAAGTTTATCTATTTTAACACCTAATTCTCCTAAAATAAAAATCAGCTTATTAATATCAATGATATCAGGAATATTATTAATAATTACTTTGTCAGCAGTTAATAATACAGCGCATATAATTTGTAATGCTTCATTTTTTGCTCCTTGAGGTGTAATTACTCCACTAAGCTTGTGACCTCCTTCAATTTTAAATGATGCCATTTATTTTTTTCTGTATTTATTATTACTATAATTCGTTTTTGCTTTTGGGTTATTTTTATGTTGCCCTTGTCCCTGGCTACTGCGCTTTCTTAATAAATTTTTACTTTCCGATAATGCTTCTTCAGACTCTCTTAAATCTATTACTTTGTCAGACAGGTCATATAAATGCTTAAAAATAACAGCGTCATCAACGGTGTCTTTATTCCAATTCAAATAGCATTTTTTCATGTGATTTGCTATGGTAAACACCAACGCTTCTCTTTTATCTCCTTCTTCCCATGTTAATGCTATATTTATCATTGTTTGGATGTTGTTTCCATAATAACGATATCTTGAAGCCGATTTTGGATAATCCATTTTCTCTGGCTTCTCTGTCAACTCTTCCTTAGATGGGATTTCATAAGGTGAGTCTGCATCTAATTTAAAATCAGCTATAATATGCAACTGATCCCAAAGTTTATGCTTAAAATCTGGCACATCACGTAAATGAGGTTGTAAATTACCCATTACATCGACAATCGCTTTTGCCATTACATTCCGTTCTTCTTTAGTTTCTAAAGCGATGCAGTGATTTATTAATTTTTGTATATGTCTTCCGTATTCTGGAATTATTAAGTGGTCTCTTTCTGAATTGTACTCTAAATCAAACGTCATTTCTCTGTATTTATATATGCAAAATAAGTAATTATTACGAATTAATTATCTATCCGATTACCTTTAATTTTGCGAATTGTAATAATAATTTCTTTTTACCTACGGTACCAAACTTAATTTCGGCTTTTCTATTGGGACCTTTACCGTCTAAGGCAAGTACTTCACCGGTTCCAAAACGATTATGTTCAACAAAATTACCAACAACTATTTCGCCTTCAAACAGATTCATTATCGGACTTACTTCTGATACCTTTTTCATTTTACTTTTTGGAGGTACCGTGTTGGGTTTTTCTTTTTTAGATAAAAACTCTTTCCTTTTCTTTTGAATAGGTTTTTGAAAACGGATTCTTTTGGGGGAGTCATCATCAAATATACTCCCATCAATAAATCTATTCTCAGATCGTTCTACCCCTTTAGGAATTAAATACTCCACATATTGTTCGTCTATCTCCTCTAAAAAACGACTCGGTTCGCAATCTATTAATTTTCCCCAACGATAGCGACTTTTAGCATGCGTTAGATAGGCTACTTTTTCTGCTCTCGTTATTGCTACATAAAACAAACGGCGCTCTTCTTCAAGCTCACTTCTTGTACTCATGCTCATTGCAGAAGGAAACAAACTTTCTTCTAAACCTACAATATAAACATGCGAATATTCTAATCCTTTTGATTGGTGAATAGTCATAAAAGAAACACTAGGTGTATCATCTTTCCCTTCTGAATCAAAATCAGTTGCCAATGCTACATCTTCTAAAAAAATAGTTAAAGAAGCATCCTCTCCTGTTTCAATTTTATCCGTAATAAAATCTTTTATTCCGTTTAATAACTCTTGAATATTCTCTACTTTATTTACACCTTCTGGCGTGCCATCTTTTTGTAAGTCTTTTACTAACTGTGCTTGTTTAACCACCAAATCGGCAACTTCATAAGCATTCATTTTTTGAGCGTCAA
Source organism: uncultured Tenacibaculum sp. (assembly GCA_965364955.1). Taxonomy (GTDB): domain Bacteria; phylum Bacteroidota; class Bacteroidia; order Flavobacteriales; family Flavobacteriaceae; genus Polaribacter. The sequence continues at coordinate 41,653 of CBDTZS010000007.1, forward strand.
TTTGAAAACGCTGAATCATTCTAGTAAAATTCTCTAGCTTAGCTTTTGTTCCTGAATTTATTTTTAAATCAACTTTATCTAAATTTAATAAAATCTCAAAAATTGATTTTTTATAATGGTTTGCAGCGATTGCTAATTTATCAATCGTTGTTGCTCCAATACCACGTGCTGGATAATTGATGATTCTCTTTAAAGCTTCTTCATCATTCGGATTTATCAACAGACGTAAATATGATAGTAAATCTTTAATTTCTTTACGTTGATAAAAAGAAAGTCCACCATAAATCTTGTAGGGTATGTCTTTTTTTCTCAGCGCATCTTCCATCGCCCTAGATTGAGAATTTGTTCTGTATAAAACAGCAAATGAATCAGCCTGCATTTGATGATTCATCATATTATCCCATATCGATTGCGCTACAAAACGACCTTCCTCTCCTTCAGAAATTGTTTGCATTACTTTAATGCTCTCTCCAGCATCATTCGCTGTCCAAACGATTTTATCTAACTTCGTTTTATTTTTATCAATTACACTATTTGCTGCTGCAACAATATTACTTGTCGATCGATAATTTTGCTCTAATTTAAATGTCTTTACATCTGAATAATCTTTTTGAAAGTTTAAGATGTTATTGATGTTTGCTCCACGAAAACTATAAATACTTTGCGAATCATCACCTACCACGCAAATGTTTTGAAAACGATCTGCTAAAGCTCTAATAATTAAATATTGTGAGTGATTCGTATCTTGATACTCATCAACCATTATGTATTTAAAACGACTTTGGTATTTTGCTAATACTTCAGGAAAACGAGTTAACAACTCATTTGTTCTTAGTAATAAATCATCAAAATCCATTGCTCCAGACTTAAAACATCTGTCAACAAATTCTTTATAAATATCACCTACTTTTGGTCTACTTGCTTCTAAATCCGCTTGTTGTAAATCAGTATTATTAAAGTATGCTCGAACTGTTATTAAGCTGTTTTTAAATGAAGAAATTCTATTTAAAATCTGCTTTGGCTTATAACGCTCTTTATCTAAATTCATTTCTTTGATAATCGCTGTTATCAATCGTACAGAATCTTGCGTATCGTAAATTGTAAAATTAGAAGGATAGCCTAAACGATCAGCTTCTGATCGTAAAATACGAGCAAAAACAGAGTGAAAAGTTCCCATCCATAAATTTTTAGCTTCGCTATGACCAACAACTCCTGCAATACGTTCTTTCATTTCACGCGCCGCCTTATTCGTAAAGGTTAGCGATAAAATATTAAACGAATCGACTCCTTGTTTCATTAAGTGAGCTATACGATAGGTTAAAACTCTCGTTTTACCAGATCCCGCTCCTGCTATAATTATCATTGGGCCATCTTTTTGTAAAACGGCTGCTCTTTGTGGTTCGTTAAGTTGCTCTAAATAAGTGCTCAATAGAAAAAGATTGAAAGAATTTTTAAAATGGAAATTTAACCATTCTTTTAGGTTTTATAATGAATGTGCGCCACTTTTTATTCACAATTTTTATCTGCCCTCATACAGATAAATACAATTATCTGCACAAGAGCAGATAATTAAATATATCTGCCTATTAACAGATAAATTTGGTCAATTATAAATATTTAGGTATTTTTAAGCCATATAACGCCACATTAATGACAAGTATATTAACAGGAGACATTGTAAAGTCTAGAAAAGGCAACAATACTATTTGGCTTCAAGGGCTAAAAAACACACTCAATAAATTTGGAAAGCAACCTAAAAATTGGGAAATTTTTAGAGGAGATAGTTTTCAATTAGAAGTTTCTGTACAGAATGCTTTTTATGTTGCTTTTTTATTAAAATCTAAGCTAAAACAAATTGAGAACATCGATGTTAGAATTGGCATTGGCATTGGTTCAAAAAACAATGAAGTTCAAAATATTACTGAAGCAAACGGAGAAGCTTACATTAATTCAGGTGAAATTTTTGATAGCTTGGTAAAAAAACAATTGATCGCTATAAAATCTCCTTGGCAAGACTTAGATAAAGAATTAAATATAGCGTTGGATTTAGCTTTGCTAACCATGAATAATTGGACGAAAAATTCTGCTGAAGTATTTCAAATATCGATAGAAAACCCTTCTTTTACTCAAAATGAAATTGCTGAAAGAATAGGAATAACACAAGGTAGAGTTAGCGAAAGACAAAAACGTGCTGGTTATGATGCCATCAGTAAATTAGAAAAGAGGTATAAAGAATTAATTCAACAAAAAATTGCATCACTATGATATTGTTTTTAAAACTTATAATTGTTCATTTTTTAGGTGATTTTGTTTTACAATCAGAAAAATGGATTAAAAACAAAGAGAAAAAGAAAGTTAAATCTAAAAAGCTGTACCTACATATTGGTGTTCATTTATTGCTTTTATTACTAATACTAAAATTCAACTTAGATTATATCTTTGGAATATTATTAATAGTTGTAACCCACTATGGGATTGATTTAGGAAAGCTTTATTTACAAAATAAGAAGAATAAAACATCGCTCTTTTTTATCGATCAGTTCTTACATATTTTTGTATTAGCATTGGTAACCTATTGGTATACTCCTTCTAAAATTGATCTAACCACTATTTTTTCTCAAAAAGTACTCCTTTTTATTTGTTGTTTACTTTTTGTGAGTTTTGTCTCTTCAATAATTATTAGTACTATTATATCGCAATGGAATCCTGAAAAGGAGCTAAAAAAAGAAGATGAATCATTAGCTAAAGCAGGAAAATATATAGGTATACTAGAACGTTTACTAATCTTTATATTTATTGTTATTGGGCAATGGGCAGGCGTTGGATTTTTACTCGCTGCAAAATCAATTTTCCGTTTTGGTGATTTAACTTCAGCAAAAGACAGAAAACTAACGGAATACATTTTAATTGGAACTTTATTAAGTTTTGGATTGGCAATTTTAGCAGGACTTGTATATTCGCATTATGGAAAGTAAAATTATTGAAGGATTAGCATACGCATTACCTGCCCTAGTTACAGGAGGAGTTGCATATTTTATATTAGGTGCTTTTATAAAGCAAGATAATAACGAAACAAAGTTTAACGCTTTAGTTGAAAAAAAGAGAGAAAGTTTACCCATAAAACTGCAAGCTTATGAACGTTTGTTATTATTTTGTGAACGCATTAATCCAACAAAACTATTAATTCGAGTGAGCCCTATTGGAGACAATACAAATAGTTACTTACAACTATTACTTGCAAATATTGAACAAGAATATGAGCACAATATGGTACAGCAATTATATGTGTCGGAAGATAGTTGGAAAGCGACAGTAGCTGCTAAACTAACGATAATCGCTAAACTTAGGAAAACAGCAGAAACCTCAGAAACGGCAAAAGATTTACGAGAAAGTATATTAATTGATTATTCTCAAAACGAAAACCCAACTCAAACTTCTATTGCGTATTTAAAACAAGAAGTTAAGAAATTGATTTAAGAATAATTTACCTTTTTATTTTAGAGGAATCCTTAATATAGTTAACATAAAGTTCTCTTTAAGTTCATTAGGTCTCTAAACTTTTTTGTGTAGTATAAATTTATTTATTTCTCAATTGGTAATTCTAAATTACTAGCCCATTCTGTCCACGAGCCATCATATACGCTATAATTTGTGTTTCCTGCAACCTCATTACCTAAAGCTAAAATACAAGCTGTAATTCCTGATCCACAAGAAAAAATCACAGTTTCGTTATTAGGGTTTCGTGTTAAAAATATTTTCTGAAGCTCTTTAACTGATTTCATTTCTCCATCAACTTGTAATTCAGAATATGGTAAGCTTTTAGAGTTCGGAATACGCCCTCCTCTTAAATCTTTTCTTGGCTCTGCTGTGGTAGCATTAAACCGTCCTTTCGAACGAGCATCTAAAATACATTTATTATTAGTTGAGGCTTCCAGAACATCTTTAGTAACACTTACTTTTTTTATGTTAAGGTTTGCCTTGAAATCTCCTTGTTTTAATTGCTTTGTTTGAGAGACTTCTACTGGGAAGTTTAGTTCTTTCCACTTAGGTAATCCTCCATTTAAAACAGCTACATTTTCAAAACCAAAAACTTTAAATAACCACCAAGCTCTCGGAGAAGAATACACGCCTAAATCATCGTAAATAACAACACAACTATCCTTGTTAATTCCTAATTTTTGAACTTGCTCTTCAAAACAAGCTTCCGTTGGAATCGTATTAGGGAACTCACCTTCTTTGTTTAAGAAAACAGTCTTTAAATCGAAGAAAACGGTATTCTTAATCTGTTTTTTAGAGCCCTCTTTCTCTTCTGGTGTTCCTACTTTAGCAATACTTGCATCTAAAATAAATAAATTATCAGCAGTTATATTTTCATATAACCAGCTAACTGGCACAAGCGGACTTGGAATTTTAAGTTTCATTTATCTCCTTTTTAAAAATCAATTTATCTGTATTGCTATTCACTATATATGTGTAAAATACTTCTCTAAAAATAAAAAACACCAATGATAAATTACACATTGATGTTTTTATATAGTTTTTTATAGATTGCTTCACTTTGTTCGCAATGACGTAAAGAGGTCATTACGAAAAAGAATATCGAAATAATCTCTTATTTTACTTCGTCGTAATGATCATCCCAGTTTTTCGGTTTAGGATCATGTAATTTACCTACAGATTTTGCTACAATCATTGCTACTGTTGCATCTCCTGTTACATTAATAGTAGTACGTAACATATCTAAAGGTCTGTCTACTGCAAAAATTAGTGCTAAAGCTACTGGATATAAATCTTTTGGAAAACCGATAGATTCTAATACAATTACCAACATAACCATACCTGCTCCAGGAACAGCTGCACTACCTATAGACGCTAATAAAGCTGTTAAAACGATCGCCATTTGATTTGCAAAACCTAAGCCTTCTGGCCATAAAACTTGCATTACAAATACTGCTGCTACCGCTTGGTACAAACTTGTTCCGTCCATATTTATAGTTGCACCCACTGGTAATACAAAACTCGATACTTCTTTATCTACACCAATATGCTCTTCAACACGTTCCATAGTTACTGGTAAAGTTGCTGCACTCGAACTTGTAGAGAAAGCTAATAACTGTGCTGGACTTAATTCTTTTAAAACCCAAAAAGGATTTTTCTTTGTATAAACACTTATTAAAATTGAATAAAAAACAATCATAATTAATAAGCCTAAAACGACAACCCCTGCATATTTTAATAAGGCCAATAAAATATCTGGATCCCCGGAAGTAACCACAACATTTGCTAGTAAAGCAAATACGGCATACGGGGAAATTAACATTATAAGGTCAACCATTTTTAAAATAGCTTCGTTTAACGAATCGAAAAATTTCTTTAATGGTTTCGCTTTCTTCTCTCCTACTAACAACATCGAAATTCCTAAGAAAATAGTAAAGAAAATTACTTGTAACATTGCTTTATTATTACTCATCGCACTTATAGCATTGTCAGGTACCATATCTACCACAAATTGTAATGGTCCACTACTCTGCTGTCTTGTTGCTTCTGTAATCTTAGCTGTTATACTAGAACTTTTCGCATAGGTGTTCGTTAATTTATCTACTGTTTCTTGCGATATTCCATCACCTGGCTGAATCACATTTACCAATACCAAACCAATAGTAATAGCGATTACCGTTGTTCCTATATAAATTAACATTGTTCGTATACCAATGCTTTTAAATTTAGAAATATCTTTTAAATCTGAAATCCCTTTAATTAATGAAGCTATAATTAATGGTACTGCTATTAGTTTTAATAATTTTACAAAAATAGTTCCTAATGGTTTTATCCAGTTTTCTATAAAATCATTCCAGCCAAATTGTAATGCTAAAAATCCGAATAAGATTCCTAAGACCATTCCTATTAAAATTTGCCAGTGTAATGCTAGTTTTTTCATGTAATCGATTTATTTTAAAAAAGGGGTAAGTTAAAATAAATATTTAAAAAATGTGACCATTAATACGTAACTTGTGTCATAATTATTAGAGAATTAGTTATTAACCTTATTATAACAAAAAATGGCAGGAATTTTAGACTTATTAAATAGTGACTTAGGTAAATCAATTATATCAGGAGTAGCAGGATCAACAGGACAAAACACTAGTAAAACAAGTAGCGTTTTAACAATGGCTTTACCTGTATTAATGAAAGCAATGCAACGTAACTCTGCAACACCACAAGGTGCTGAAGGTTTAATGGGTGCTTTAAACAAACATGACGGAGGTATTTTAGATAATTTAGGCGATTTGTTCAAAGGCGGTGTAAATGCTGATGTTTTACAAGACGGTGGTAATATTTTAAAACACGTTTTAGGAAATAAACAACAAGGAGTTGAACAAGTAATTGGACAGAAGTCGGGAATGGATTCTGGTGCCGTTGCTAACATTTTAAAAACTGCAGCACCTCTTTTAATGGGGCTTTTAGGAAAACAATCTCGTCAAGACAAAGTGAGTAATTCTGGTGATTTAGGCGGATTATTAGGAGGTTTACTAGGAGGAAACTCTGCCGGAAAAGAACAAAGTTTTTTAGAACAAATTTTAGATGCTGACGGTGACGGTAGTATTGTTGATGATGTTGCTGGTATGGTTTTAGGTGGTGGTAGCCAACAAAAATCTGGTGGTGGTTTATTAGGAGGATTACTAGGTGGTCTTTTCGGAAAAAAATAAATCTTACATTTATAGTATATCAAAAAGGGTAAACATTTGTTTGCCCTTTTTCTTTTAACTATTTTTGCCGCCATGGAAAAATTAAAACAACGTTGGGGTTTAGAAACTACTTGGGATGTAATTGCGATACTAATCGTATTTTCTATTAACGGTTCATTTGCTACTCTAATTGCAAAACCCATAACTGCTTTTTTTGGACTTTCACCAGAAACCACTTCACCTTGGTTGTATTGGCCTTTACGTGTTTTACTTATTTTTCCTATTTATCAAGCTACCTTACCTATTGTTGGTTGGTTCTTTGGGCAATTTAAATTCTTCTGGGCTTTCGAAAAGAAATTTTTAAGCCGTTTAGGTTTAGGTTTTCTTTTTAAAGAGTAACC
>CBDTZS010000008.1:0-47057 GCA_965364955.1 uncultured Tenacibaculum sp.
CTTGCTTTTTAGCTTCAACTTGTTCTCTTGGCGTTGGAACCTGCTTTTTAGCTTCAACTTGCTCTCTTGGTGTTGCTCCTTGCTTTTTAGCCTCTACCTCTTTTCTTGGTCTTGGTCTCGGCCTTGGCACTTGCTTTTTAATCTCAACAGATTCTTCTTTAGCTTCAACTAGTTGTTCTTTATCTACAACTTGTTTTTTAACCTCAGCTTTCTTCTCTATAGGTTTCTTCTCTATAGGTTTTGGGGCAACGTCAACTTTTTTCTCGATAGCCTCTTCAGGGACTTCAATCGGTTCCTTTTTAGCCTCAACTACCACTTTCTCAACAACCTTTATTTCTGGTTGTTTTTCAGCTTCCTCAGTTTTTGCTATTCTTTTTCTCTTAGGCTTTTCATCTATAGATTTAGCATCATTAGCACTAGACTCTGCTTGTGCGTCTAAAATCTTATAAACTAAATCTAGCTTTTTTAATTGACTTACTTTTTTTAAACCTATAGTTTTTGCTACAGCTTGTAAATCCGTTAGTTTTTTAGTTTTTAATTCCGAAATCTCGAACATTCGTAAAATAATTAAGTTATATATAATTCTTTATGAAAAAAGAATTTGATTGTATTAAGTTTTATTTGATTGCAATTATATAGGGGCTATATAATTATTACTTGTGCAGTTACTTATACGACAAATATATACAAATAATTTAACTTGTAATATTTCTTCTTTAAAAAAGAAATATTACATTTGCTATCGAATAAAAAACATGATACAAAGAAAACAATCTATATACCTATTAGTTGCTGGAATTATTTCTGGAGGTTTGACTTTCCTTTTTAATCTTTGGACAAACACCAACGCACCTATATTTATCGTAGATTTATTTTCGGGAGGTTCTACTTTAGAGAAAACAACTCCTGTATTATTTTTTATTTCAGCGATACTATCTATTGTAACCTTGTTTTTATTTAAAAATCGTCAGTTACAATTTGTTTTAGGGCGCTTAAACATATTGATAAACCTTTTTTTATTAGGAATGTTGATATATCTGTCACAAACATTATCTGGAGAAGCTTCGGTTTCTGAGAAAGGTATTGGGATGTTTTTTCCTGTTCTTGTTATTTTGCTGTTAGTTATAGCAAATAAAGCCATTAAGAAGGATGAAGATCTTGTAAAATCTGTAGATAGATTACGATAAACCTAACATCTTAGTATATTTAGTGCGAAAAAACCGAGATTTATATCTCGGTTTTCTATTTTTGTCACTTATCTATTTACCTACTCACCACTCGTTAAACGTTAAAGAAATGTTAACAAAAATAGGGTTAACCCTATTTAAATAGGGTTAACCCTAAAGCACGATTAGGGTTATTGGGTATTGTACACAATGCTTTTATACTATAGATTTGTAAATGTAACAACTATGAATTACAAGATTAAAGTTCACATAGCCGACGACCATAAAATCTTAATAGATGGAGTTATCGCCTTATTAAATACTGAAGACGACTTTGAAATAGAAGGTTATTCTTTAACAGGAAAACAAGTAGTAGATTGGTCTACTAAAAACAAAGCTGATGTTTTGGTTTTAGATATAAACATGCCAGAAATGGATGGGATTGAAGTTTTAAAAACGTTTAGACAACGTAATTTAGAAATTAAAACAATCATACTTTCTAGTTTAAGCGACCCAAAACTGGTACAAGAAATGGTACTGTTAGGTGCAAATGGTTTTGTTGACAAAAGCTGTGCTAGTGATCATATTATTGATGCCATTAGAAGTGTTCATGATGGAATCCAATATTTTAGTGATGATGTTAAAAGCAGGTTATTAGAATTATATGTAACAGAAGCCAAAGTTGAAGAATCTGATCTTACTCATGGAGATTTAACTGAGAGAGAAGTTGAAGTATTAAAACAAATAGCTTTAGAAAAAAGTTCTACTGAAATAGCAGAACATTTATTAGTAAGCATTAAAACGATTGAAACATATCGTAAAAGTTTATATAAAAAATTAAAAGTAAAAAACGTAGTAGGTTTAGTGATGTACGCTGTGAAAAACAATATAGTATAAAGTATAGAAACCCTTCAAGTAGTTTTCTTTAATCCCCCGTAATAAAGAGAATGTCCCCCGTAGTCTATGCATTATAAAAAAGTACATCACTAATAACTACTAAATAACTAACAATAAAACTAAAGATTAGCGATGTACGTTTAAATAGATAAACCCCTCATTTTGTTTTCTTTACCCCCAAAGTAAAACGTCCCCCGACACAATCTATTTAAGTACATCGCTATTTTTACCTCATAAAAAACAACAATTTAAACCTTAAAATCATGAATAAAATTACTCCCTTTTTTCTCGTATTATTAAGCATAATTTTCACATCGTGTTCTTCTGATGAAACTGAAGTACTTAATAACACTCCAGAAAAACTATTACAATCATATACTCTTAAAAGAGATGCTAATGGTGCCTATTCTATTGATTTCAATACAACAAATAATACAGATGTAACCACAGTTAGAAATATTGATAAATCTAACGAGATTATTTTATCTGAAGTAAACCATAATACTGCAAGTAAACACAGCAATGACTTTTCTAATGAAAGTGATCAGTTAAAAATTGGTTTTTCAGAGACAAATAAAGGTAAACGCACACAAATATCTATTGAAGATGAAAATAGTACCTTTGCTAAAGGAGGTGTAACAGAGTTTTTAAATTCGTATAGTATTTCAAAAAATGAAGACGGTACATTTCAACTTAGCTTTAAAGTGAATGAGAATGTTGCCACGGAATTCCTATACAATGAAGATATTGAAACTTATGAAGTACACTTATCTAATGGTGAAGCAAAACAAAAATATTTTTCAAGACAAATAGAAATGACTCAAGAAAGTGTTTTAAAAATCGATTTTGTTAATCACAAATATTCAGGGAAAAATGAGACCGCAGCAACTCCTAAAAGAAAACCAAGAGTAGGAATAGATAATGGTGAATTTAGTTAAAACCATTAAGCTTATATAGTTACTTTAATGAATCGCAAATACCTACATTATTATATATTTATTATAATCAACTTGTTATGCATACTAAATATTAATGCTTTTCAATTTGATAAAAAACCGAATGAAAATTACCGTCAATATCGACAGAGTTATAAAAGTAATATCAAAAACGATTCATTAACTAGAGATCAATACTCTTCTCTATACAAAATGTATAAAGAAGAAAAATATTTTAAAGCACTAAAAGGATCCTTAGGGGAATACGAATATGCTAAAAAAAACAACAACTTATATAAAGAATATTTATACTCTTTATTAATTGCTGATATTTATGATAAAACTAATAACTACAATAAATCATTAACATATTATAAAAATTCTTTACAGAAATTATTATTCAAAAGATCCGATGAAACTTATACGAATAACAATATCGAAATCTGTAAAATTCATTTAAGGATTGGTAGCGCTTTTCAAAAACTATCAATAAAGGATAGTGCTATTTATTATTATGAAAAAATAGAAAAATTAAATTCTCTTAACGATAATATCTTGAAGTATAAAGCAGCAACATATGCTAACTTGTCTGGAATCTATGAGCAAGATTCTATTTATGACAAAGCTAAACATTATGCTTTAAAAGCTGTTAACGTCCATAAATCTGAAAACAACCTAATAAGTCAAGCAAACTCATTAAATAACCTTGGTAATATATATTTATCTCAAAACGAGTTCAAAAAAGCAAAAAAAATTTACTTACAAGGAGTCGAATTAATAAAAAATGATAATAGCCAAAATGCAGTAAGATTTAAAGCTAATCTATATTATAACTTAGCATGGGCTATGAGAAACTTAAAAGATTATAAGGCTTATGACTTTCAGGAGTTATCATATGAAATTGAAGATACTCAAAGAGATAAAGAGACGAGAAGAATAATAGAAGAAGTTACTGTAAGACATAAAGAAAACCTAGAGCAGCAAAAAGTCAATTTAGTAACAGCACAAAGAAAGCTCATTGAAGCTCAAGACAGTAATGCTACACTCTTATTTGGAGCATTAAGCTTGCTTGTAATTGTTATTTCTGGCATCGTAGTTTACAACTATAAGTTACGTCAAAAAAACCTACAATTAAAACTATCAAAAAACAGTTTATTGCAGCAACAAAGTATTGAAAAACTTAAATCAGAAGCACAAACAAAAATATTAAACGCGACTATCGATGGTAAAGAATCTGAACGGAAACAAATAGCTGAAACTTTACATGATAATGTTAGCGCTTTATTATCGTCTGCAAACATGCATTTAAGTGCCACGAAAAAACAACTAAAAAGTAATGCTCCTCCTGAAATTGAAAAAACACAAGCAATAATACTAGAAGCTTCGCAAAAAGTTAGAGATTTATCTCATAATCTTATTTCTTCTATTTTATTGAAATTTGGCTTAGAATACGCCTTAAAAGATGTCGCAAAAAAATACTCAAATAGCCAGATAACATTTGAAATTTCTGCACAAAACATACATAGGTACAATCAAGAATTTGAAATAAAAATATTTAATATTACTCAAGAGCTTGCTAACAATATTTTAAAACATAGTAAGGCAACTAATGCTAAAATAATTTTAAAAGAAGAGAAAAATCAACTAACTGTTCTTGTTAAAGATGATGGGGTAGGCTTTTCTACCTCATCTTCTTCTTTTAACGATGGTATTGGTTTAAATCAAATAGAAGCAAGAATTAAAATGATGAACGGTAAACTTATTATTGATTCAACAAAAAACAAAGGCACAAAAGTGTCTGTAATAGTTCCTATTCAACAGCAAAAACAATTTAAGCTCTCATCGGTGAGCTAGTTCTATAACTTCCATATTCGTTATCTCTCCTTTACTTAATTCAAACCGTAGCATTGTTCTTACTTTATGAAACCCATGTTTACCCGCTGCCCCAGGGTTTAAATGAAGTAATTTAAACTTCTGGTCATACTGTACTTTTAAAATATGCGAATGACCACTAATAAATATTTTAGGAGAACTCTTTTTTAACTCTTCTCTTACTCTTGGTTTATATGCATTCGGATATCCTCCTATATGAGTAATCCAAACCGAAACACCTTCAACTGCAAACTTACTATCTAACGGAAACTCTGATCTAGCATCTTTATCATCAATATTTCCATAAACCCCACGTAAAGGCTTGTGTTTTTTAATGGTATCCGTAACTATTAAATCACCAATATCACCAGCGTGCCAAACCTCATCAGCCTGTTTTACAAACTTTAGTATTTGATCATCAATAAAACTATGTGTATCTGAAAGAAGCAATATTTTTTTCATCAATGCAAAACTAAGAAATAGTCTATAAGGAGGATATATAATAAAGAGGAATTTCAATTTCTAATATTATGTTACTAATAATTTATTCGAATAGCGACAACAACTCAATCTATAATTTCATAATTTAGCCATCTAAATCCCATTATTTTTGAGGTATTTTATTGAGTTAGCTTATAAAGGAAAAAAGTATCATGGTTGGCAAATACAACCTGATGCTGTTTCGGTACAAGAAAAAATAAACAATGCTATTAGTACCGTTTTAAGACAAGAAATAATCATTACCGGAGCTGGAAGAACAGATGCTGGTGTGCATGCATCACAAATGTTTGCCCATTTTGATACAGATAAAATTTTAGCTGAAAATTTTGCCTTTAGACTAAATGCAATTTTACCTGATGATATTGTAATATTTAACACTAAATTAGTTCATGATGATGCGCATGCTCGATTTGATGCAAGTAGCAGAAGTTATGAGTATAAAATTTGGCTCGGTCGAAATCCTTTTTCATTAGATACCTCTTGGCAGTTATATAATCAAAAACTGAATATTGAGTTAATGAATCAAGCAGCAATTGTTTTATATGAATATGAAGATTTTGAATGTTTTTCAAAAGTAAAAACAGGAGTTCACACTTTTAACTGCAAAGTTACTAATGCTATGTGGGTTTTAGAAGGCAACGAATTAACATTTCACATTAGCGCGAATCGATTTTTAAGAAATATGGTAAGAGCAATTGTCGGTACTCTTATCGACATCGGAACTGGTAAAACAACAATTGATGGTTTTAGAAAAATTATAGAAAGTAAAAACAGAAGCAATGCAGGAACATCGGTTCCAGCAAAAGGATTATTTTTAACAACAGTAGCATACAACTATATATAGTGAGCAAAACAACAGGAAAAGCATTTGATATTAAAATTTTTGTAAGACTTATGAGTTTTGCAAAACAGTATCGTCTTCGATTTATTATAGCAGCATCATCAACCATACTTTTAGCTGTATTTGCCGTAATGAGCCCTATTATTTTAATGATAGCTATCGATGATTTTGTTGCTCATAAAGACCTAACAAGATTACTGTACTATACAACAGCAATGCTAGTTGTTTTATTAGTACAAGTATTATTTCAGTTTAGCTTTATTTACAATGCTAACTGGGTAGGCCAACATATTATTAGAGACATTAGAGCTAAAACATTTAGAAAAATTCTAGCTTTTAAAATGAGTTATTTTGACAACTCATCTGTCGGAAAATTGGTTACTCGTGTCGTTTCAGATATAGAAACGATTGCTAATTTTTTTACGCAAGGAGTTTTTATGATTATAAGTGACATCCTAAAAATGATCATTGTTATAATTGTAATGCTTTATACCAATTGGAGGCTGGCTATTATTGCATTAGCAACTTTACCTGTTTTAATTTATGCTACAAAAATATTTCAAATAGCCATAAAATCTACCTTTCAAGATGTTCGAAATCAAGTAGCAAACCTTAATGGTTTTGTACAAGAAAGAGTAACGGGAATGAAGATTGTTCAGCTATTTAATCGCGAAAAAATAGAATACCAAAACTTTGTTTCTATTAACGAAAAACATAAGAAAGCACACATAAAAACTGTTTGGTATTACTCAATATTCTTTCCTATTGCTGAAATATTATCTTCTATTGCTATTGGCTTAATTGTATGGTATGGAGGCCTTCAAGTTATTGAAAACAGTGCCGTTACTGTTGGAGGAATTATTGGTTTTATAAAAATGTCTCAAATGCTGTTTAGACCACTTCGTCAAATTGCAGATAAATTCAATCAATTACAAATGGGGATTGTAGCTGGAGAGCGTGTTTTTAATGTAATTGATACCGAGAATTCAATTACTAAAAACGGAACGATTACGACAGAATCTTTACAAGGAAACATCCGTTTTAAAGATGTTCACTTTAGCTATATTAAAGGAGAAGAAGTTTTAAAAGGGATTAGCTTTGACGTTAAAAAAGGAAATACTGTTGCAATTGTTGGTGCTACAGGTGCTGGAAAATCAACCATTATAAATTTAATAAATCGTTTTTACGAGATAAATAGTGGTGCCATTTACGTTGACAACATCCCTATTGAAGAGTATGAACTTAATTCATTACGTAAAAAAGTTGCAGTCGTTTTACAAGATGTATTTCTTTTTTCTGATACCATTTTCAATAATATTTCACTAAAAAACGAAAATATTTCTCTCGAAGAAGTTCAGCAAGCTGCAAAAAAAATTGGGATTCATGATTTTATCATGACTTTACCAAACAACTATTCATACAACGTTAAAGAACGTGGCGCAATGCTTTCTTCCGGACAACGTCAGTTAATTGCTTTCTTGCGCGCCTACGTCAGTAACCCTAATATCTTAATTTTAGACGAAGCTACTTCATCTGTTGATACACATTCAGAACAAATGATTCAACATGCTACTGATGAAATTACCAAAAATCGAACTTCTATTGTAATTGCCCATCGATTAGCTACTATAAAAAAAGCTGACACTATTATTGTTATGGATAAAGGTAAAATTGTTGAACAAGGAAACCATAATGAGCTTCTTAATAAAGACAATGGCTATTACAAAAACTTATATGAAAAGCAATTTAGCTCTGAAATTACTTCGTAAATAATTTGTTTAAAACCCTCAAAATAATATATTTGTGTTTATCAATCTATAAACTAAAAATCATAAAACCATGAAAAAAGTAATTTTAACTATGTGCGTTGCTGGTACTTTATTAGCAACTTCTTGTAAAAAAGCAAAAGAAGAAGTTAAAGATGTAAAAGATGCAGCTGTTGAAGTTGTGGAAAGTACTACTGACGCAACTACTGATGCTACTACTAAAGTTGTAGAAGAAGCTGAAGTTGTTATAGACAAAGCTGTAGAAGCAGTACAATCTGCTTTAGAAGGGGTTACTATTCCTAGCTTTGGCAACGAAAAAGTTGAAGAACACTTAAAAAACTATGCTTCATATGCGAACGATTTTATCGCAGCTAAAGGTGATGCTCTTAAAAATGCCGAATTAGTTAAAAAAGCTGCTGAATTAACTACTAAAGGAAAAGAATTAGTAGGTACTTTAGATGCTGAGGGTGTTAAGAAATATAATAGCGTAATGAACGCTATCTTATCTAAAATGGCTCCTACTGAATAATTTTAGATTCTTATTAAATTAAAAAGCTCGCAATTGCGAGCTTTTTTTATGCAGTTAAATCTTTTTGTAGTTTTCTAAATAAATCTTCTGGTGTTTTGTAAAACACAAACTCTCCATTATTTATATACGAAACCTCACCTGTTTCTTCAGAGACTAATAAACAAATAGCATCTGTTCTTTCTGTTACTCCAATAGCAGCTCTATGCCTTAACCCGAAACGAGCAGGTATTTTTGTGCTATCAGAAATTGGTAAAACCACACGAGTTGCTACTATATAATTATCACGAATCACAGTTGCTCCATCATGCAACGGACTATTTTTATAAAAAATACTTTCTAAAATAGCTTCGTTAACCAACGCGTTCATTTTATCGCCCGTATTAATTAAAAAATCAAGGTTATTAGTTTTTTCAACGACTAACAAAGCACCTGTTCTTGTTTTAGACATACTAGTACATGCTTTTAAAATCGTTTCAATATCAATTTCTGAATTAGCTTCCGTTTTTAAAAACTTCAACTGATTTAAAAAACCTATTTTACCAGAGAAGTTAGTAGTTCCTATCATTAATAAAAATTTTCTAATTTCTTGTTGAAATACAATAATTAACGCGATAACACCACCTGAAAGTAAATATCCTAAAATACCACTTAACATTTCCATGTGAAGTGCCTGAGTTATTTTCCAAATTAAAAAAATTAAAGCAATACCGATAACAATATTAATTGCAACAGTTCCTTTCAATAGTTTGTATATGTAATACAACAACAATGCTACTAAAATAATATCAAGCACATCGAGAAACGAAAAATCAATAAAATCTAAATTCATTAATTATTTTGAAGTTTTAGTAAATATAATCATTTTATCGTAATTGTTCTACAATCTTAACAGCCTCAACAGCTTCTTTTACATCATGGACTCTTAGAATATTGGTTCCGTTTAATAACGCAATTGTGTTTGCAACTGTCGTTGCATTTAAGGCTTTCTTAGGTGAAATATCAAGTAATTTATAGAGCATTGATTTTCTAGAAATTCCAGTTAAAATTGGAACATCTAAACTTTTAAACAATGATAAATTTTGTAATAATTCGTAATTATGTTCCGCTCTTTTTCCAAAACCGAAACCTACATCAATTATAATATCATTTACTTTTAATTGACGGAGTTTAAATAGTTGGTCTGTAAAAAAGGTAATTATTTCTTTGACCACATCATTATAAACAGGACTCCGCTGCATGTTTTTCGGAGTTCCTTGCATGTGCATTATAATGTAAGGAACTTGTAACCTAGCTACTGTATTAAACATCTGTTCATCCATTTTTCCTCCAGAAATATCGTTAACTAACGCTGCTCCTACCTTAATCGTTTCGGCTACTACTCGACTTCTAAAAGAATCAACAGAAATAATAATATCAGGAAAATTATTTATCAGTAATTCAATTACGGGCACAATTCTCTGTAACTCTTCTTCTTCTGAAATATGTTTTGCTCCTGGTCGTGACGAATAAGCACCAACATCAATAAATGTAGCTCCTTCATTTAACATCTTCTCTGCTTGACTGAGAATATCGTTTTCATTTTTGTATTTTCCTCCATCAAAAAAAGAATCAGGAGTAACATTTAAAATCCCCATAACTTTAGGAGTTGTGAGGTCTATTAAATTACCTTTACAATTAATCGTCATCATAATAAATTTCCAAGTAAAAATAAACGAAAAGCTTGTAATATTTACTATTTTTGGTCTAATACTTTTAAATAAAAAAGATGCAGAACACATCCAAACAATACGATGCAGTAGTTGAAGAATGTAGCAATTTGTTTATTAAAAAAATGAGTGATTATGGTAGTGCCTGGAGAATATTAAGACTTCCGTCATTAACAGATCAAATATTTATCAAAGCACAACGCATACGCCAGCTACAAAAAAACACGGAGCGCAAAGTTGATGAAGGTGAAAAACCTGAATTTATCGGAATCATCAATTATTCAATAATGGCGTTAGTTCAACTAGAACTTGGTGTTTCTGAACAACCCGATTTAAATACTGATCAAGCTACTTCTTTATACGATAAACACATAAAAATCACCAAAGAGTTAATGGAGAATAAAAACCATGACTATGGTGAAGCGTGGAGAGAGATGAGAATTTCTTCTTTAACCGATTTAATTCTTCAAAAATTACTTCGAGTAAAACAAATTGAAAATAACCAAGGAAAAACATTAGTTTCTGAAGGAATTGATGCAAATTACCAAGATATGATTAATTATGCTATTTTTGCCTTGATTCATCATTCAGAATTAGACAGTTAACCTAAAACCCCAAAATATGATTTTAAAAATATTAACGCATATATCAAGAGTATTAGTAGGTCTCTTGTTTACCTATTCAGGATTTGTAAAACTAGTAGACCCTATTGGTTCACAGTACAAGTTTCAAGAATACTTTAGCGAAGGTGTATTAAATATGGAATTTTTAATACCATACACTTTGCCTTTAGCAATACTTTTAATCGTTTCTGAATTAGTTTTTGGTGTGATGCTTTTGGTAGGATACAAATCTAAACTTACGGTTTGGAGCTTATTTAGCCTTAATTTAATTTTCTTATTCTTAACATGGTATTCATACACTTATGACAAAGTAACTGATTGTGGTTGTTTTGGTGATGCTTTAAAGCTTACTGCTAAAGAAACGTTCTACAAGAATGTGATTTTCATGGTTTTTATTGTTATTTTAATTTTAGGATTAAAACATATTAAACCTTTAATTTCCAAAAAGGTTGGTTCATTAGCAACCTATGCTTCAATATTCTTTTCGCTGGTAATTGTGTATAACGTTTTACATCATTTACCAATTATTGATTTTAGAGCTTATTCTATCGGAACAAATATAGCTGAAGGTATGAAATATCAAGAAGACAGTGATGAAGTACCACCTATTCATGATTTCATGATTGAAACTGACAATGATGGAGATCTATTAGAAAGCATGTTAGCGAAAAATAAAGCAATGCTTATTATCATGTATAATTTTGATACAACAGAAAAAGAAGGAATCACTGCTATATCAAAAGCCGCTTCTGATGCAAAAGCGAAAGGATATGAAATTTATGTACTAACAGCTTCTTATATTGAAGATTTAGCTGCTACTCAAAAAGAATACAACCTACCGTATACTTTTGGTTTTTGTGATGAAACCGCTTTAAAAACAGTTATTAGAGCAAATCCAGGAATCGTTACTGTCGAAAAAGGAATCATTGTAGGGAAATGGAATTGGACAGATGCAGACGATGTTATATTAAAGTAACAATATTATATATTTTACAGAATAAAACCTCGCGAAAATTGTGAGGTTTTATTATTTTAGCATAGATATGAAAGTCCATAATGGACATTTAGCAAACAAAAGCCATTACCAACCGAAATAAAATAAGATTTATTCCTTAGGCGGCTTGTGAGTTATTTATAAATGAAACAATTACTATTAGTTTTTATCGGAGGTGGATTTGGAAGTGTTTTAAGATTCCTTATGGGTAAATTATTAAACAATTCACAAACAGGAATTCCTTATGGTACTTTTACTGCTAATATTTTAGGTAGCTTACTTATTGGAGCAATTTTAGGATTGGCTGCGAAAAATGAAGCCTTAACTCAAAACCATACTTTATTATTAGCAACAGGTTTTTGCGGAGGCTTTACTACATTTTCAACCTTCGCATACGAAAACCATGTTTTTTTAAAATCTGGGGATTTTACTTCCTTTGCTTTTTATACAATAGCCAGTTTTGTTGTAGCATTTCTAGCTGTTTTTGCAGGAATCTATTTAATTAAATTTATTTAAATTATGACCGAATTAACTCAATACACCTCAAAAGACAATTACGCAATCATTACCCTTGCAAACGGAAAAGTCAATGCAATATCACACGAAGTAATCCATTCTTTAAATACTTCTTTAGATAAAGCAGAACAAGAAGGAAAAGTGGTGATTTTAACAGGTCAACCAGGTATGTTTTCTGCCGGGTATGATTTAAAGAGCATGACCGCATCACCCGAATCTGCTTTAGAACTAGTTACAAAAGGCTCAAAATTATCACACAGAATGTTATCTTTTCCTAAACCCATCATTGTAGCCTGTACTGGACATGCAATTGCTAAAGGAGCTTTTTTATTACTTTCTGCCGATTACAGACTCGGTACAGAAGGTGATTTTAAAATAGGATTAAACGAAGTTATGATTGGAATGACCATGCACAATGCTGGTATTGAAATAGCGAAGGCCCGCTTAGCTCCCGTTTATTTTGAACGCAGTGTAAACAATTCAGAAATATACAATCCAAAAGATGCTATTACAGCTGGTTTCTTAGACAAAGTAGTTCCTGAAAGTCATTTACTACCAACAGCTATTAAAGTGGCAGAAATGTTCTCTAAACTAAACCACAAAGCACATGCCGCTACCAAATTAAAAGTTAGAAAAAATTATCTTGCTTCTCTCGATGAAGCGATACAACAAGATATAAAAGAAGGATTAAACCCTCCAACAAAATAAAAAGAGCCTGCTAAATGTAGGCTCTTTTTATTTACTTTTTATAAGCCATTACTCCAGCTTTTATTTCAATATCTAAATAATTATTTCGAGGAGTAATCGGGCACGAATATCGATCACTATACGCACAATAAGGATTATATGCTTTATTGAAATCTATGACAATCGTTCCGCTTCCACTTTCATCAGTTGTTAAAATATCAATGAAACGTCCTCCTTCGTACGATGTTTTCCCATTAGTATTGTCCAAAAACGGTAAAAATAAGTGGTTTTTATATTTTGGTTGTGGGTTTTCATCTTGATAAATTGCTAATTCAAATTCTTGTTCATCTATAGAAAAAGAAACTACTCCGTATTTTTTATACACTGCAACCCTTTCAGTTGTCGTTGGAAAATTAAAAGTAGGAGCATCTGGTGTTTTTACAATTTTTGCATGAACCTTGTACTTATCATTCAATTTGAAAAAATTTAATCCTTTAAACTTCTTTAACCCTTTTTTAGTTAAAGGTGATTTAGAAGCGTCTTTAAACTTAGAATTCATTTCTTTTTGAAAATCAGAATCTCCAAAGCTTTTTCTTTTCTCCTGACCTTTGCACGATAGAAGGGTAATTACAAAAACTACTACTAAAATTTTTCTCATTTAATTTATAAGTTTAGAAACAAATATTGAAAACAATTCGTTTAATTGATTAGAAATCATCACTTATTTTTAAACAAAAAAAGGTTTTCTATCTAATTAATTCAATTTCAACACCTCAAAAACACTTTATCCCAAACAATTTTAGATAATTCTGCCTATTGTTATCAAGGAAACTTGATTAATTTGTTAATATTCTGCTAATAAATTTGACATATTAATAAAAAATTATTACATTTAACTTAATAGATTGTATCTATAATTGATAAAAAGGGAAATTTAAGCCCTTATGTACCATATAAAGAAAATTTATAACTAAATAAAACAATTTCATCATTTTATTATAGGTTAACAAAAAGATTAATATATATTTGTCGCCCATTTTACTTTATGATTTGAACATTTTGTTTAAAGCAAAATCAGTTACCAGACTCAATCTAAAAGATAATTTAATTAAATATAAGTAGGTATTTTATGAATTCAGAATTAATTAGTAAAGCAGATGAATTTGAACACAGAAAATTCAAATTTATTACTACTAGTGATAGAATATTAGCTTCAAGAGAAGTAAAATCTTTAATACTAGAAATAAACGACGTATACAAAGAAACAAAAGATAGCGCCCTTATGGACGCTATGAAACGATTAACAGTTGTAAAACAACGAATTGAAAAACGCTTAAAAGGAAAACCTTTAACTGCGTAAATTGTTAGTACAACAATAAACAATGCTTTATTGCGTTTATTATAACAATTAGAATAATATTTTTCATCGATTATTATTCTTAATAATATTTATTCTTGATAAAAGTTCTAGCTAAACACTAGAACTTTTTCTTTTTTAAAGAAACATCCTTGCAACTCTAAAATACTTTTAAATTAACGTTTTTATTAATTTACGACCATCCTTGTGCAGCAAACTCACATTTTTTTAATAAAAAAAAATAGGTACTTTTTTATAAATCAGACAATTAGTTTAGCACTTCAAAAAAAGGTAAAAATTCACCTTAAAAAAAGTGTTTTTTTTTTTGGCAGTATCAAAAAACATTATATATTTGCCACGCTTTAAAAAGCAACAAGCCGATGTAGCTCAGCTGGCTAGAGCAGCTGATTTGTAATCAGCAGGTCGTGGGTTCGAGTCCCTCCATCGGCTCAAAATAAAAAGCGTTAACTTAAGTTAACGCTTTTTTTATGCACATATTTTCCTAAATTTGTTCTTGCAACTTTATCTTAAAAAAACTCAATGAAAAATATATTTGTTATCGGTATAGCTGGTGGAACCGGAAGTGGAAAAACGACCGTAGTAAGCCAAATAATTAATGAGCTTCCACAAGATGAAGTATGCATAATTTCGCAAGATTCTTACTATAATCAAACTGACAACTTAAGTTACGAAGAACGTACTAAAATAAATTTTGATCATCCAAGAGCTATCGATTTTGACTTACTCGTTAAACAATTAAGCGACTTAAAGAGTGGTAAAATAATTGAGCAACCTATTTATTCTTTTGTAGCACATAACAGAACGAAAGACACTATAAAAACACACCCTAGAAAGGTTATTATTGTTGAAGGTATTTTAATTTTCAACAGTAAGGAACTACGAAACCTTTGTGACATTAAAGTTTTTGTTCATGCTGATGCAGATGAGCGTTTAATAAGACGTGTTCGTAGAGACATTAAAGAAAGAGGAAGAGATATTGACGAAGTTTTAAATAGATATCAAAGTACATTAAAACCAATGCATCAACAATTCATTGAACCTACAAAAAACTATGCTGACATTATCATTCCAAATGACAGATACAACACTGTAGCTATTGACATTGTTAGAACAGTAATTAGCGATCGTTTGTAATATGAATTTAAAATCAATAAAAAATAAGCCCTCTTTTAAAATCGCAACTAACATTTATGTTGTAATTTTAACTGTATTCGTTATTTGGATGCTTTTTTTTGATGAAAATTCTTACCTTACACATAGAGAATTCAATAAAGAAATTGAAGAACTAGAACTTTGGATAGATTATCATAAAATCAAAATTGATAAAGACAAAGAAACGATAAAGAAGCTTCAAAATTCCCTTCAATTAGAACGCTATGCGCGTGAAAACTATTTGATGAAAAAAGAAAATGAAGATATTTATATTATCGAATTTGATACCATACAGAAATAATGAACAATTATTTATTTAACGAATTTAAAGAAATTAGTGCTGCTGAATGGAAACAAAAAATTCAGGTAGATCTTAAAGGCGCTGATTATAACGACACCCTTCTTTGGAAAACTGACGAGAGAATTACCGTTAAACCTTTTTACACAAAAGAAGATAGAACAAACACAAAAATAAACACACCTGAAAAGGGATTTAATATTTGCCAGTCTATTTATATTGAAGACGAGAAAAAAGCAAACCACTTCGCTATCGACTCGTTAAAAAGAGGCGCTAAATCCATTGAGTTTAAAGCGAAAAATAAATTTAACTACAAAACCCTTCTAAAAGAGTTAGATCTAAAAAACACCATACTTTATTTTAATTTAAAGTTTATAGATTCTGATTTTATTATTGAATTATCAAAATTTATAGCTTCAGCAAATTGTTATTTCAATATTGATATCATTGGTAATTTAGCTAGTACAGGTAATTGGTCTACTAATTTAAACAATGATTATAAAGAACTTGAAAAAATAACAAACAACGTTAATAACGCTATTTGCGTTAACGCTTCAATATATCAAAATGCAGGAGCAAATTGCACACAACAATTAGCTTACACTCTTGCTCATGCCAATGAATACTTAAATCATTTCGGAGGTAAAATAGCCAATAAAATTCATTTTAATTTTTCCGTAGGAAGTAATTACTTTTTTGAAATCGCAAAATTAAGAGCCTTTAGAATTTTATGGGCATCTCTTTTAAAAGAATATGGCGTAGAAAACAATAAAACTCACTTGTTTACGAAACCAAGTTTACGAAACAAGACATTATACGATTATAATGTAAACATGCTTCGAACAACATCAGAATGCATGAGTGCTATTTTAGGGGGAACTGATACTGTTAGTAACATTTCTTATGACGATGTTTTTCATCATTCTAACGAATTTGGTGAACGAATTTCAAGAAATCAATTATTAATTCTACAACAAGAAAGTGAATTATCTGACGCTCAAAATTTTGCTAACGGCGCTTATTATATAGAATCAATCACCCAACAATTAGCTCAAAATGCTTTAGATATCTTTAAATCAATAGAGAAAGGTGGTGGATTTTTAAAACAACTTAAAGAAGGCATCATTCAGCGTAAAATTAAAGGTTCCGCAGAAAAAGAACAGGTGAAATTTGATTCTGGTGAACTCGTTTTGCTAGGAACTAATAAAATACAGAATAACAAAGATAGCATGAAGAATGATTTAGAGCTTTTTCCATTTATGAAAATTAGAAACGAAAAAACACTCATTCAACCAATCATTCAAAAACGATTAGCTGAAAAACTAGAACAAAAAAGATTAGAAAATGAGTAAGGAAAACTTAATTATATTGTTTTTATTTTTCACTACTCAAGTTTTAATAGCACAAAATCCGTTTGAGAATAAAAGCAATGGGTTAATTACATCTATGGTTTCTTCGTTTGAAAATCAAATATGTAAATATTATGCTGTTGCTAAAGAGGAATCACATATTGCTTACTCAAAATACATAAAAGACCTCTCTTCTCACAAAGAAAACTTAACTGCAATAACCTCAACAGAAGAATTAGAGCTCTTAGAAATCTCAAAAAAAGAGTTAACCAATTATATTTGGATAACAAACGAGGAGAAAAGAGAACGCTTTTATACAGACAACGGGATAATTATAAATTACACCGTTCTTAATGATATAACAAAAAAATATTATGAAAAATTAAAGCTAACCAATAATATTTTTTGTGTTAATTATTTTGATGAATATTCGAAACAACTTATAAAGAGTAGTGAAAATAAAGATTTAAAAGATATAATTATTACTCTTAGAGAAATAACGGATACTTCCCCTTATACAACAGTTTATGCTTTTTCAAATTTCAAAGAAGAATCTTTCAATAACAATGCTTTAAAAACTTTTATAGCTTTTGAATTTTACTATGCTATTTTAAATAGACTTGATTACAATGAATAGAAAAGACGTATCAAACATACAATTAGATCAAAGTCAACAATCAAAAGTTGAAAGCAAACAACATGAAGATTTTATAGCTGGTATTGCGCCAAATTTACGAGGTCCATACTCTACAATGTATGTCCGCAGACCTTGGACTATTCGTCAATATGCAGGTTTTTCAACTGCAGAAGAAAGCAATGCTTTCTATAGAAGGAATTTAGCTGCAGGTCAAAAAGGGCTTTCTGTCGCTTTTGATTTAGCAACACATCGTGGTTATGATTCAGATCATGAACGCGTACAAGGTGACGTTGGTAAAGCTGGTGTTGCTATTGACTCGGTTGAGGATATGAAAATCTTATTCGACCAAATCCCGTTAGATAAAATGTCGGTTTCAATGACTATGAACGGGGCTGTTTTGCCTATTCTAGCTTTTTACATTGTTGCTGCCGAAGAACAAGGCGTTGCTCCTGAATTATTATCAGGAACGATTCAGAATGATATTTTAAAGGAATTTATGGTGCGTAACACGTATATCTACCCACCGACTCCATCAATGAAAATTATTGCGGATATTTTCAAATACACTTCTGATTATATGCCGAAATATAATTCCATTTCCATTTCGGGCTACCATATGCAAGAAGCTGGCGCCACCGCCGAAATTGAATTAGCATATACGTTAGCTGATGGATTAGATTATATTAAAAAAGGATTAGAAGCAGGAATGGACATTGATACTTTTGCTCCGAGATTATCTTTTTTCTGGGCAATAGGAATGAATCATTTTATGGAAATTGCCAAAATGCGTGCGGCAAGAATGTTGTGGGCTAAAATCGTGAAGCAATTCAATCCTAAAAATCCAAAATCATTAGCTTTACGAACACATTGCCAAACAAGCGGATGGTCTTTAACAGAACAAGACCCTTTTAACAATGTAGCTCGCACAACAATAGAAGCAATGGCTGCTGCTTTTGGCGGCACACAAAGCTTACATACAAATGCGTTAGATGAAGCGATTGCCTTACCTACAGATTTTTCTGCTCGTATAGCTCGTAACACACAAATATATTTACAAGAGGAAACACATATTACGAAGACTGTTGATCCTTGGGCAGGAAGTTATCATGTTGAACAACTTACTGAAGAGATTACCAACAGAGCTTGGGAACTCATCAAAGAAGTTGAGGAGTTAGGCGGAATGACTAAAGCCATTGAGAAAGGAATTCCTAAAATGCGTATTGAAGAAGCTGCTGCTAAAAAACAGGCAAAAATAGACAGTGGTCAAGATGTAATTGTAGGTGTAAATAAATATCAATTAGAAAAAGAAGATCCATTACATATTTTAGAAGTTGATAATGAAGCTGTACGACTATCACAAATTGAACGATTAAACGATATAAAATCAAAAAGAGATCATTCTAAAGTTGAAAAATCTTTAGCAGACTTAACCGAGTGCGCAAAGTCAAATAAAGGAAACTTGTTAGATTTAGCCGTAAAAGCAGCAAGAAACAGAGCTACTTTAGGTGAAATTTCAGATGCATTAGAAAGTGTTTTCGGGCGTCACAAAGCAGTTCACAAAACCATTTCAGGAGTGTATAGTAAAGAAATAAAAGACGACAAGTTATTTAAAAAAGCAATAGAATTTACGGATAAGTTTGCTGAACTTGAAGGTCGTCGTCCAAGAATAATGATTGCCAAACTAGGGCAAGATGGTCATGATCGCGGGGCAAAAGTAGTTGCTACTGGTTATGCTGATTTAGGTTTTGATGTAGATATTGGTCCATTGTTTCAAACTCCTCAAGAAGCTACCAAGCAAGCCATTGAAAATGATGTTCATGTTTTAGGTATTTCCTCATTAGCAGCGGGTCATAAAACATTGGTTCCTCAAGTAATTGCTGAATTAAAAAAATACGGCCGTGAAGATATTATGGTAATTGTTGGAGGTGTAATTCCAGCACAAGATTATCAATTCTTATTTGACGCAGGTGCTGTAGGAGTCTTTGGTCCTGGAACAAAAATTGCACAAGCTGCAATTGACATGTTAACTATTTTAATTGATAGTATAGAAGAATAAAACTATGCAAATAAAATTCATCGACAGAAAGTCTAAAAATATAATTACTGAAACACCACCTGGTGAAGTTTTTTTGAAATTATTATATAATAATCCGTTTGGTAAAACTGCCCTTTTACCAATTGCAAAACGCAAGTTTTTATCCGCTTGGTATGGCGCCAAAATGAATAGATCTTCATCTGTAAAAAAAATAAAAGGTTTTATTAACCAATTAGATATTAATATAGATGAAGCTGAAAAATCAATTTCCGATTTCACTTCATTCAATGATTTTTTCTATCGGAAATTAAAACCAAGTGCGAGACCAATTGAAAATAGTTTTGTATCTCCTGGTGACGGAAAAATGTTAGGTTTCGAAAACATATCTGACATTCATAGCTTTTTTGTAAAAGGACGAAAGTTTACGCTAAAAGAGTTCTTAGGGAATGAAGAATTAGCAAAAAACCATAAAAATTCTTCTTTAATTATTTTACGTTTAGCTCCAAATGATTATCATCGTTATCATTTTCCGTATGACGGAGTTCCTTCGGAAATGACAAAAATAAAGGGTGATTATTTTTCAGTTTCTCCGTATGCATTAGCATCAAACTTTACCAAAGTTTTTTGCGAAAACAAGCGTGAATACTGCATTTTATCATCCGAAGAAAAAGGAGAAATTATAGTAGCTCCTGTTGGTGCGACTATGGTTGGAACTATCATTGAAACATACAAACCAAATCAATCAATAAAAAAAGGTGATGAAATGGGCTATTTTGCTTTCGGAGGATCTACTATTGTCCTTTTGGTTGACAAAAATAAACTAAAAATTGATGCGGACATTTTAGAAAACACCAAAAACCGTATTGAAACTTTTGTTAAGATGGGTGAAAAAATAGGAGAATAAAAAGGGTTGAAATTTTCTTCCAACCCTTATAAATTATATTAATTAAAAGTTTAATTTTTAATTTTATCCCTTTTTAAATTTACAGTATTTTTAAAATCTCCAGCGTTAATAACTGTCCATTTATCAAAAGTTTTAAAATACTTTTTAATAACTTTATTAACGTCGTTAACTGTTAAATTAACAACACGATCTTCAATCGTTTTATGAAAAGGCATATCTCTATCATAATATAAATTATTTTCTATTAAATGTCTTAATTCTCCATCTTTAGCTCTTGAAACATTTTTTCCTTGAACCCACCCCTTAACAGCTCCTTTTAATTCTTCTTCAGTAATTCCATCTTTTATAAAACGCTCTGTCTCTTCCTTAAATCCTTCCTGTACTTTTACAGCATTTTGCGGAGCATAAATAGCATATACTAACATAGATGAACTATTGTCATCCTTATTCTCATCAACTCGAACTCGTGCACCGGCACCATAACTTACACCATCTTTTTGACGCAACCTATTTGCAATTCTAGAATTTAGAAATCCGCCTCCAAAAATTGCTCCTGCAATTTGTAAGGCTGCATAATCATCATCTGTTTGACTTCCCTTAAAGTTTAAAACCCCTAAAGTTACAGCATTCTTCTTGCCTGGAGTTCTTACTATTTCATTTGTAATCTTATTTGCGAAATGATTATCAGCTATTGATACATAATTCTTATCCGATTTAAAATCTGCAAACTCTTTCTGAAAATAATTTTTTATTTCTGTTTCATTAAGATTACCAATGGCCGTTATAGTTGCACTATTAGAAATTCCATAAAATGTATTATAATGTTTTTGTACTGCTTTAATAGTAACAGCATCAATATTATGAACTTCTTCCTCTATTGTTGGTACATAAAGTGGATGCCCTTTTTTATAATTTTGATTTACTAATCCCATATTTTTACCAACTAAATACCGAGGATCACTTTTATTTTCTTCTATTTTCGCTAAATCTTCATTCTTAATTTTATCAAGCTCCACTTGGTCAAACTTTGGCTTTTTTAACATATCAGTCATTATTGCCAAGCACTCCATTAAATACTCTTCAGTAGTATTAACATGAGCTGTAACTTCACCATAATCTCCATTAAAGCTTATTGTCGATTTTAGAGCACTCAACTTATCTTTAATTGCTTGCCTAGATCTTGTCGTAGTTCCTTTATTTAACATTTTTGCAGTATAGCTAGCAACCCTCCCGTTATTCATAAAGTCATTAACATTACCCGTTCTAAACTTGAATGATAATTTTACTGTTTTACCGCGATTATCTTTTTTAATAAACCCATACTCTATTGGCAACTTTTCTAATTCCCCTGAATTTAATCTCTTTTGAATATTATCATAAGAAACATCAAAAGCTTCACCAGTATTTAATCTTTCTCTTCCTTTATAACTTGTAACTAACTTATTTAATCCATTGGTGTGTTCAATACCAACTGTTACAGGTTTTTTTGTAGGCACAAAATTACCTACTGTTCTGTTTGTTGGAATAAAATAGTTTTTTACAGCTGCATTTACTTTGTCCAAGGTCATCGCTTCTACCCTATCTCTATGAATATATCTTAACCTCCAGTCTCCAGCTCCAATAAACTCACTCATAAACGTACCCAATCGAGATGAATTTCTACTTATTTGATCTATTTCTTTCAAAAGATTAGCCTTTGCTCTTTTTAATTCTTTATCTGTAATGTTTTTTTTAGATACATTGTCTAAAACGGATAAGAATACATCTTCTGCTTCTGTTAAAGATTTATCCGAAGGCACATCAATATTAATATACAAAAAAGAAGGTTCTTTTGTAAATGGACTAAACGACCACAAACCAGAAGCTTTTTTCTTATCTACTAATGCTTTATATACTCTTCCTGAAGGTTGACTTGTTAACACATTTTCTGCAATTGCAATAGCGGCATAGTCTTCATGTGACCCAGCAGGTGTATGATATAATGCTGAAACTATTTGCAAATTTCCAACTCTATTTAAATTCACACGTCTTTCACCGTCTTGTGGAGGCTCAATTGTAGGAACATCTATTAAAGGTTTAATTGGGTTTTTAATGCTTCCGTACTTTCCTACAATTAAAGCTAACGTTTTTTTTGCATTAAATTTACCAGTAACCATTAAAACAGCATTATCTGGACGATAATATTTTTTATAAAAAGCTTTTAAATTTTCAATAGGTACACGTTCAATATCCGAACGATTACCAATAGTTGATTGTCCGTAATTATGCCATACATATGCAGCACTAACTACATTTCTTAATAAAACTCCAGAAGGTGAATTTTCTCCCATTTCAAACTCATTTCTTACTACTGAAAATTCTGATTCTAAATCTTTTTTAGCAATATAAGAGTTCACCATTCTATCTGCTTCTAAATCTAATGCCCAATCTAAGTTTTCATCAGTAGCATTAAATGTTTCAAAATAATTGGTTCTATCATACCATGTTGTACCATTTGGCCTCGCCCCATGATCTGTTAATTCTTTTGGTATATTTGGATGACTTGGAGTTCCTTTAAATACAAGGTGTTCTAATAAATGTGCCATTCCTTTTTCTCCATAACCCTCATGTTTAGAACCTACTTTATAGGTCATATTCACTGTAATAGTTTGTGACGAATTATCTGGAAATAATAACACCTTAAGTCCGTTATCTAATTTGTACTCTGTAATTCCTTCTACGCTTGCAGTTTTTTCTATTTGAGCATGAGTAAAAAAAGTTACTAAAAACAACACTGCGCATAAAAGCATAGTTTTAGATAGTAGTTTACTGATTTTCATCTGATTAGTTTTTAGTTTCATTAAATATAAGCATTATAATTCTAATATAAATTTGAACAATTAAACCATTCAAAAAACGCATAAATAATGATTGAAATCATAATCCTATTAGCGCATTAATCCGTAAATTTGCCAAGTTTTACACTTAGCAGATTTTCAGATGAAAAAAATATTAGATATTCTTTACTCTACTCGCCTAACGGCTTTATTATTTTTCTTATTTGCTGTAGCCATGGGAGTTGCAACTTTTATAGAAAATGATTTCGGTACACAAACCTCTAAAGCCCTTGTTTACAACACGTGGTGGTTTGAATTAATTATGATATTCTTTATCATCAATTTTTTTGGAAATATCTTTAGATACCGTTTATACAGAAAAGAAAAATGGGGAGTTTTGCTTTTTCATTCCTCTTTTCTACTTATTTTAATCGGAGCTGGAGTTACTCGTTATGTGAGTTATGAAGGAATTATGATTATTGATGAAGGAGAAACTACAAATACTTTTTTTTCTGACACTAGTTACTTAAACGTTGTTATCGACAATAATGAATTTCAAAAAGAAAGCAATAATAAATTGTTACTTTCTGCATGGGGTGAAAATTCAGCTAAGTTCACAGAAACTTTTCAGCCTAAGAAAGATAAGAAACCGCATGAAATAACTTTTAATTTAGTCGATTACATTCCATGGTCTGAAAAAAAATTAGTTTTAGATGAAAGTGGAACTGAACATTTATTTTTAGTAGAAAGCTCTAGCGGAAGTAGACATGAACATTATATAAAAAGAGGAACTACTCAAAATATTCACAACATACTTGTTAGTTTTGATGTCCCTGTAAACAATGCTTCTGTTAATTTTTATTATGAAGGCAGTAATTTAAAAATGACTTCTAAGAACAATGGTGATTGGCTTAGAATGGCTGATCAAAAAAGAGGAAAGATTGTTAAAGACAGTGCTCAACATTTTCAATTCTTAACACTTCATACTATAAAAGGATTACAGTTTGTAATTCCTAAATCTCCTGAAAAGGGAGTAATGAAAACCCTTTCAGGAGAGAAAGACAACAAAAAATACGACACTGTTATTTTTGATATTACAACTAATGACGAAACTAAAAGGGTTGAGTTTTATGGCGGTCAATTTAATGTTGATAATATTGAAGAATTTAGCTTAGGTGATTTAAACTTCAGAGCTTGGTATGGGGCTAAGAAACTACAAACTCCTTTTAGTGTTAAGTTGAATGATTTTCAATTAGAAAAATATCCAGGTTCAGAAAGTGCTGCAGCTTTTGCTAGTGAGATTACCGTTATAGATAAAAAAGAAACTTTTGATTTTAGAATTTTCATGAACAATATTTTAGATTACAAAGGATATAAACTGTTTCAATCTAGTTATGATGATAAGAAAGAGGTAGAACAAACTCACTTGTCAGTAAATCATGATTTTATAGGTACTTGGATTACCTATATTGGGTACTTTTTATTGTTCTTTGGTTTATTATGTATTCTATTTATTAAAAATACTCGCTTCGATGATTTAAAGAAATCATTAGATAAGGTGAAAATAAAAAAAGCAGGATTATCTGTAATTATAGCATTATTCTCACTTAGCTCAATTGCCCAACAACATGAGCCTCATCAACCAAAACAACTTTCCGAATTACAAATAGACTCTATTTTAACCAGTAACAAAGCCACTCTTGAACACGTAAGTAAATTCAGTTCTTTGATTATACAAGATATTGGTGGAAGGATGAAACCTACTCATACTTTGGCTTCTGAGTTCGTTAGAAAAGTTGCGCATACGAATAATTTCAAGGGGATGAACCCTACTCAAATCTTGCTTTCTATTACAGAAATGCCTATGCTTTGGTTAAACGTTCCTTTTATTTATTTAGAAAGAGGAAATACACAAATAAGAGAGCTTCTTGGCGTAGAAAAAAACGCGAAGTATGCTCGATTTATTGATTTTTATGATACTAAAGGAACATCAAAAATAGGAAAACTAGTTGCCGAAGCACAAAAGAAAAACATTAAAAGTAAGTTTGAAACTGATATAGTGAAAATTGAGCAAAGAGTTTGGCTGTTCTCAAAAACTTTAGGTGGTGGTATGCTGCGTATTTATCCTATTCCTAATAACGAAAACAATAAATGGGTGTCGCAACCAGAAACATTAAATGCTGGTTTTAAAGGAACTGATTCTGTTTTTGTTCATCAGTCATTACCTGTTTATTTACAACTTCTACAAAGCTCCAAAAAATCAGGTAATTACACCGAAACAAATAAAGTATTAGACGGAATTAAAAAATTTCAAAAGAAATTCGGAAAAGAAGTATACCCTTCAGAAGATAAGATTGAGTTAGAAATCGCATATAATAAATTCAATGTTTTTAATCGCTTGATTAAGTATTTTGGTTTATCTAGTATTCTTTTAATTATCTTTTTAATTACTCAAATATTTTCATCTAGAAAATGGATAAACTACGTAGTAAAAGGACTAATCATTCTTATTATCGGTTTCTTTATTTTACACACTCTAGGATTACTTTCAAGATGGTACATCAGTGGAAATGCTCCTTGGAGTAACGCTTACGAATCTATTGTGTTTGTTGCTTGGGCTACGATGCTATTTGGCTTAATACTTGGAAGAAAATCTACATTAACAATTGCAGCAGCAACTTTTATTACATCAATTACTTTGTTTTTCGCGAGTCAGAACTGGTTAGATCCTGAAATAGCAAATCTTCAACCAGTATTAAATTCTTGGTGGTTAAAAGTACATGTCTCTATTATCGTAGCTAGTTACGGTCCTTTTTCTTTAGGAATGATTTTAGGAATATTCAGTCTATTTTTAATGATTTTCACTAACGCTAAGAATAAGAAGAAAATGGATCTTCATATAAAAGAATTGACAATTATTAATGAAATGTCTGTAACCGTTGGATTAATTATGTTAACCATTGGTACTTTTTTAGGTGGAATGTGGGCTAACGAAAGTTGGGGTCGCTATTGGGGCTGGGATCCAAAAGAAACCTGGGCATTAATTTCAATTATGGTATATGCATTTGTTTTACATATGCGTTTAATCCCAGGGTTAAGAGGTCGATTTACTTTTAATCTATGGTCTATAATCGCTTTTTCATCTATTATGATGACCTACTTTGGGGTGAATTTTTATTTATCTGGTTTACACTCTTACGCTAGTGGCGACAAAGTAATTACGCCAACATCAGTCTATTACTCTTTTACTTTTCTTTTTATTCTAGGATTACTCGCTTGGTTAAAATATAAAAAGTTTTATAAAAAGTAAACACACTCTTATTTTAACAGAAAAATGTATTTTTGCATATTGATTAAAAAGAAAAAAAATGTTTAATAAAAATATAAAATTAGGTTTAGCAGGATTAATAACTTTATGGGCTATTTATGAGTTTTCTCAGGTTCATATTATGAATGGAGTTTCTATTCTTTTACTAGCAGGTATCTTCGTTTTTTTCTATTTTAAAAATGAAATGATCTTGTTAGCGTTTATGCAATTGCGTAAGCAAAATTTTGAAGGGGCTAAAAAATGGTTAGATTATATTAAAAACCCATCAACTGCATTAATTCAAAAACAAGAAGGCTACTATAATTATTTACACGGAATCATGTTAAGTCAAACCAATATAACACAAGCTGAAAAGTTCTTACGAAAATCAGTTAAACTTGGTTTAGCGATGGATCATGATTTAGCAATGGCTAAGCTACAGTTAGCAGGAATAGCGATGACAAAACGCAGAAAACGTGAGGCAACTAATTTAATGGCTGAAGCTAAAAAATTAGATAAACATGGCATGTTAAAAGAGCAAATGCAAATGATGAAACAACAAATGAAGAAAATTTAAGTTTCATTTTAAAATTTGTATTTTTAACACTTAACAAAGAATCAATGCTAAAAAGACTAGCTATAAAAGCTTTTGAAAAATACGCTTCTCGATGGATTGTTTTAATCATAGATATCATTTTGATATGTATTTCTTTCGTTTTAGCATATGCTGTTCGTTTTAATGCTAGTTTAAATTTTAATATTGAAGATTTATACTACCAAATTCCTTTCGTAGCTATTATTGCTCTTATTAGCTTTCTTTCTGTTGGCTCTTATCGCGGTATTATAAGACACACCGGAACTCGAGATGCTTTTAATGTTTTTATAGGTGTCTCTTTACTTTCAATGATCACTATTTGCATTGTTTTAATCAATAATATTTTTAAAATATCTCCAAGCTTTACGATACCTAAATCGATTGTAATCATTCATTATTTAATTTCTGTACTCGTTTTGGTTATTAGTCGATATGTTTTCAAGGCATTCTTTGAAATTATATCTATAGAATTAAAAACCATTACAAATGTTCTAATTTATGGTGCAGGAAATTCCGGCTTAATAACTTACGGAGCATTGAATAGAGATACTAAAAACAAATACGAAGTATTAGGTTTTATTGATGACAACAAAAAAAAAGAAGGTAAAAAAATTGATCGAATTAGAATTTATAATGGTGAAGTAATAGATAAAACATTCATTCAAAATAAACAAATTGATGAAATTATTATTTCTATTCAAAACATAAAACCTGAGAAACTACTTTATTTAACAGATTCTTTATTGGTTTTAGGAGTTAAGGTTAAAATTGTTCCTCGGCTCTCTAAATGGATTGATGGAGCTTTAGAGGCAAATCAAATTAAAAGTGTAAAAATAGAAGATTTACTTGACAGGAAGCAAATTTCTATAGACAACCCAATAATTCAAAGAGACGTTAACGATAAGGTGATTTTAGTTACTGGTGCTGCAGGATCAATCGGCTCTGAGATATCAAGACAACTTAGTTTATATCAACATAAACATCTCGTATTAATTGACCAGTCTGAATCGGATTTATACGATCTTCAACAAGAACTTGTTCAAAAAGACAGAAAAAATGTTACCTCTATAGTTGCTGATGTTAGAGATCATAAAAGAATGTCTGTTATTTTTGCTGAATACAAACCTCAAAAAGTTTTTCACGCCGCAGCTTACAAACATGTTCCTTTGATGGAAATGAGTCCATACGAGGCCGTTAAAATAAATATTGGAGGAACTATAAACATTGCCGATTTATCTATAAAACATAACGTTGAACGTTTTGTAATGATTTCTACTGACAAAGCCGTGAACCCTACAAATGTTATGGGTGCAACAAAAAGAGTTGCTGAAATGTACATTAGCTGTCTAAGCAATTCTACTAACAATACTAAGTTTACGATAACCCGCTTTGGAAATGTATTAGGTTCGAATGGTTCTGTTATCCCTCTTTTTAAACGTCAAATTGAAAACGGGGGACCTTTAAGCGTAACCCATAAAGACATTACTCGTTACTTTATGACCATTCCTGAGGCGTGTAGCTTAGTGCTAGAAGCAGGAACCATGGGTAATGGTGGAGAAATTTACATTTTTGACATGGGCGAATCTGTTAAAATATATGAGATTGCAAAAAGAATGATTCATCTATCTGGTTTTAATTTCCCCGAGGATATTGATATAAAAATAACAGGCCTACGTCCTGGTGAAAAATTATATGAAGAACTTTTAGCTAATGGAGAAAACACTGCTCCGACTTATCATGAAAAAATAATGATAGCTAGAAACCAACAAATAAACCCGGTCTTCGTTAGTGATAAAATTTTAGCTCTATGTATTCTTAATAAAGAACACAAAAATCAAAAAACAGTGAAACTTATAAAAGAGATTGTTCCTGAATATAAGTCAAATAACTCAATCTATGAAAAATTAGATGTGGCTACAAAAAAAAAATAGTATTTTCGCAAAAAAATTCAACAGATGCAAAGAGTATCAAAAATTATAATAGCATTTATTTTGCTAACTATCAGTTCATGTGTTTCTAAGAAGGATATCGTTTATTTTCAAAATGATGGAGTTAACCAGTCACTAGTAAACAATACTTATAAAACCATTTTTAAACCTAACGACTTGGTGCAAATCACTGTATCTGCATTAGATTTAGAAACGGTAAAGCCGTTTAATTTGCCAGGAGCAACTAACACTACCAGCAGTGGGCTTATTGTTTCTAATCAACATAGTTACTTAGTCGATAATAAAGGTTTTATTGAATTTCCTCTTTTAGGGAAAATAAAGTTAGGAAAGTTAACTAGAGTTGAAGCAATAGCTATGTTTAAAAACAAGTTATCTCCTGACTATGTTAAAAACCCAACTATAAATATTAAAATCTCTAATTTTTCTATAACTGTTTTAGGTGATGTAAGATTCCCAGGTAGATTTACCATTCCTAACGAGCGAATATCTGTACTTGAAGCAGTTGGTTTAGCTGGTGATTTAAATATGTCAGGAATGAGAGATATTGAAGTGAAAAGAGAAGAAAACAACAACGTTGTAACTTATCATTTGGATTTGCGCTCAAATAAGATTTTTACATCTCCTGCATATTATTTACAACAAAATGATATTGTTTATGTTAAGCCAAATAAGGCAGCTTCTCAATCTGCTTCATCCAACCAAAATACTGGTTTATTTATTTCTATAGTAGGTATATTACTAGCGATAACAACATTAATTTCTAAATAGTATAATAATTATGAAGGAAGAACAATACGCGCATCAAGAAATAGAGAACAACGATACTTTTAGTATTAAAGCTGAAATAGAAAAATATTTAATTCATTGGAAATGGTTTGTTTTAACAATTACCATAACCTTACTTTTCGCTTTTTTACAATTACGTTACAGCACCCCTAAATATACTACATCTGCTACTATTTTAATTGAAAATGATAAAAAAGGAGGCCTTTCAAGTGAGCTTGCTGCTTTTAAAGATTTAGGTATTGGAGGTGGATCAAGTAAAAATATTCAGGATGAGATAGAGCTTATTAAGTCTAGAAAATTAATTAATGATGTTATAAGTAAGTTAAACTTAAACATCAGATACATGATTGAAGGTAGAGTAAAAGAATCTGAAGTATACCATAAGAAAGCAATTACATTTATACCCAATGATTCCTCTTCCCTAAAATTGAATGCAATCTTTCCTATCCAAATATTATCAGATGAGAAATACAGATTGATTGATCCAAAGGGAAAAACCCTTTCTGAAGGTTTTTTTAACAAACCCAAAACTGATCCGTTTTTTGGTAGCTTTACAATCATTAAGACCCCCGAATTTAACAATAACTCAATAGGTCTAAATATTAAGGTTATTATAACCCCCGTAAATAACCTAATAAATTATTATAAGCAAAGTATTACAATATCACCAATCAAGAGAGGTTCAAATATATTAAAGTTATCTATTCAATCTGCTCTTAGAAAAAAAGCTGAAGATATACTTAATGAATTGGTATATAAATACAATGAAGATGCTATAAACCATAAAAAAAAGGTTTCTGAAAAAACTAATAATTTCATTATAGAGCGTTTAGAAAACATCGGTAAAGAACTAGCACAAATAGATGATAATGTTAAAACATTTAAAAACAAAAACAACATCACAGACATCCAGTCAGAAGTTCAATTAACTCTTCAAACTAACACGCTATATCGTCAAAAACTAACTGAGGCCACAACTGAACTAAGCTTAGCAAAATCTTTAGGAGATGAATTAAGTAGTAATAACTTTTTACCCTCTAACTTAGGTTTGTCAGATTCTAACATAGGTGAATCAATTACCGAATATAATAAACTTATTTCTCAATTAAAACGTTTAGAAAAAAGTGCAGGAATAAAAAACACCGTTCTTCTTGAGGTTCAAGAAAATATTTCAAACCTTAAAAACTCGTTAAAATTAAGCCTTAACAATTCAATTAGGACTCTTCAGTTTAAGGTAAATAGTTTACAACGTGAATCAGGTAGGTTTAGTTCTAAAATTTCATCAATTCCTAGTAAAGAAAGAGAGTTTTTAGATATTGCTCGTCAACAAGCAATTAAAGCAACTTTATATTCTTACTTATTGAGAAAAAAAGAGGAAACAGCAATTAAACTAACAGCGACTGCAATACCAAATGCTAAAATTATTGACAAAGCATACAGTTCGGGTGGCCCTATAAGTCCGAAAAGAAAAATTACCTATTTAACCTTTTTGTTAATAGGTGTGTTAATTCCTTTTTTAATTATATACTTACGAGACTTATTAGATACAAAAGTCCATACAAAAAGAGATATTGAAGACCTTACAACAATCCCTTTTTTAGGAGACATACCACATTCGGATACAAAAGAAAAAATAGTTATAAATTCTGGTGCCCGTTCAAGTACTGCCGAAGCTTTTAGATTGATTAGAACCAATTTAGACTTTATGCTTCCTCAGAAAACAGATAAAAAAGGAAAAACCATTTTTGTAACCTCTACAACCAGTGGAGAGGGAAAGTCTTTTATGTCTATAAACTTAGCAGCTTCTTTATCCTTATCTGGTAAAAAAGTAATTTTAATTGGTATGGATTTAAGAGCTCCAAAAATTACTGAATACCTTGAAATCACTGATAGAAAGGGGATTACAAATTTTATTACAAATAATGATATTACATTAGATTCTTTAAAGTTTAATATCGCTGAAATACCCAATTTAGACATTATAGCTTCTGGTGCGATTCCACCAAACCCTGCTGAATTACTAATGACTGAGAAGGTTAGTTCTATTTTCAGTGAGCTGCAAGACAATTATGACTATGTAATTATTGATACTGCCCCTGTGAACTTAGTTACTGACACATTACTAATAGCTAAATATGCTGATATGATTTTATATGTAGCTAGAGCAAATTACTTAGACAAACGTATGTTGGTTGTACCACAGAGTTTATATAAAGAAAGAAAACTACCAAATTTAGCAATCGTTTTAAACGACACTGATTTAAACCGTGGTTATGGTTATGGTTATGGTTATGGTTATGGTTATGGTTATGGTTTAGCTGAAGAGAATAATAAACCTTGGTACAAAAAAATATTTAGTTAACAGTTTTATAATTTAGAAAGGAAGCAAATAAGCTTCCTTTCTAAATTAACTTTCTATTATTTTCTAACAAATGTTCAATTTGTCTTTTTATTTTTTCACTACCTATCTTATTCAATAACTTTAAATGATTATGGTGGTGTGTATCAGTCCCTACAAAATCATACATATTTTCCTTTAGTAATTTATGCGCTATTTTTTGTACCCCTTTTCCATATTGCTCCGTTAAAGACAATAAGTTTAACTGAAATACACAACCCGCTTTTTTTAATTTATAAAAATTATTAAAATCATTATGGTAGAAATTATATCTTTCTGGATGAGCTAACACCGGTTTATAACCTTTTAGCTGAATGTCAAATAAGATGTCATATAGATTATATGGTGCATTGAAATAAGACATTTCTACAAGAATATAATTATCTTTCAAAGTTAAAATATCATTAGCCTTCAACAACTTAATGAATTGCTCATCCATCATATATTCGGCAGCAGCTCTTATATTCAAATCATTAAAATCTCGATTCTTTAATTCAGCTTTAACTTCTTCTAGTTTACTTTTTATCGTTTCTGAAGAATTCGGATAAACCTCTCCCAAAATATGAGGTGTCGTAATGATATTTTTAATTCCATAAGAATACATTTTAGATATCAATGATATTGAATCCTCCAAATTCTTAGCTCCATCATCAATTCCAGGAAGTAAATGTGAATGAATATCCACAAATCCATCTGGAAAAAATTCATGTAAAGGGATTTCTTTTTTCTTAAAAAAAAACATACTCTATTAATTTCTTATTTAATACAAATTTAAACTAATAATATAACCAAATAGCAACAAAATCTATACCATTTTAGAAGCCAAATAATCAAGTAGATATTTTAATATCGTATAACAAATTATGATAGTATATATTTGAAAAAAAAACTTTAATGATTTTAATAGCAGACGGAGGTTCAACAAAAGTAGATTGGATTATTCTTAACAGCGATAGAAAAGAGCAATTTAGAGTTCGTTCTTCAGGACTAAACCCCGCAATTATAGTAAAAGAAGAACTACAAAATAGACTAGAAAATATTTCTCCACTGATAAATATTAAAGACAAAATTGAAGAAATTTACTTTTATGGAGCTGGTTGCGGCACCAAACAACCAATTAAAATTTTAAATAACATACTAAAGACAGTATTTAAATACGCAAAAATCACTATTTCTGAAGATATGTTAGCGGCTGTCTATGCAAGTACTGGTAAAAAATCCGCCATTGTTTGTATTTTAGGAACTGGCTCGAACAGTTGTTTTTATGATGGCGATATATTGAATAAAATAGCTCCTTCTCTAGGCTATACAATTATGGATGAAGCAAGCGGGAATTATTTCGGAAAGCGACTTCTTAGAGATTTTTACAATCAGAAAATGCCTAAAAAGATAGCTAGATCCTTTGCAAAACAGTTTGACCTTGATGTTGATTTCGTTAAAATGAATTTATACAGAAAACCTAATCCTAATATGTATTTAGCTTCTTTTGCTAAATTTATGTTTGACCATAAAGATGAAAAATACATTAAAAAATTAATTAGTAAAGGGTTTCAAAAGTACTTCAAGCATCAAATATTACCTTATAAAAAAGGTAAAGAAGTGCCAATATACTTTATAGGTTCAATTGCCTATTATTTCAGACATTTATTAGAAAAAATAGCTGCAAAAAATAATTTAATTATTACCGATGTGATTCAACGTCCCATAGACAAGTTAGTGAAATTTCATCAAGAAAACACTCTTTAAAAAAGTTCAACTAATCTTTCTAAAGCCATCCCTCTTGATCCTTTAATCAAAATTGTATTTCCCTTTATAGGGTTACTAATAAGATGTTTTTTTAATTCTTCAAAAGTTATAAATTTTAGGTGACTAGTTTTTGTCTTATTGAAGTTTTCCCCTACAAAAAATAAGGCATCAAACTTAAACGCTACAGCTAGATCGACAATGGATTGATGTTCTTTAGCGCTAAACTTACCTAATTCAAACATATCTCCCAAGACTATAGTTTTATGTTCGGATTCAAGGCTTTTAAAGCTCTTTATAGCGGCTTTCATACTGGTTGGGTTTGCATTATATGCATCAAGTATAATTCTATTATTTTTAGTATTAATTACTTGTGATCGATTGTTTGATGGAATAAAACTCTCTATAGCTTCTTTAATTTTCTCATTTGGAATATTAAAATAATCACCAATAGTTATCGCTGCTGATATATTAGAAAAATTATATGCGCCAATTAAGTTACTTGTTATCACAACCTCATTAAATGACAATTGAACGAAAGGATTCGCTTCTTTAAAAAGAATAGAATTACCAAATAAAATTACATTCGCTTTTTTAGTTTTTTCTAGTTGAATTAAGTCTTTAGGGTTTATAAAAATTTGTTTCTTCTTTTTAATTAGGAATTCATATAGCTCAGATTTAGCTTTAACAACTCCTTCAATCGATCCAAACCCTTCTAAATGTGCACTTCCAAAATTGGTTATATAACCATAATCTGGATTTACCATTTCAGATAAGAAAGCAATTTCTTTATGATGGTTAGCTCCCATTTCTATAATACCAATTTCAGTATCTGTAGTCATTGATAATAAAGTTAACGGAACTCCAATATGGTTATTTAAATTACCAATTGTTGCTGTAACTTTAAATGTTGTTGATAACACTGCATTAAGCAACTCTTTAGTTGTTGTTTTCCCATTACTCCCTGTTAAAGCAATGATAGGTATACTTAACATATTACGGTGATAACTTGCTAATTCTTGAAGTGTATTTAATACATTTTCCACCAAAATTATCTTGTCAGAACTTATGAACTCAAGCTCGTCTACAACTGCAAATTTAGCTCCTTTACTTAATGCTTCATCTGCAAATTTATTCCCATTAAAATTCCCTCCCTTTAATGCAAAAAACATTGTATTCGGTCTGATTTTCCTTGTATCAGTATCAACTAAACCATATTGAATGTATAACTTATATAAATCTGGTATCTTCATGTTGTAAAAATAAAAAACCTCATTGATATTTCAATGAGGTTTTTTTTATTGTATTAATTATTTTTATTTACTTCTATCCGGAACAGCACTTTTCTTTTTATTCAACATCATTGGTCCCATTTTGTCAGTTGCACATCTAAATCCTATAAAATTGGTTGCCATGTACTCTGGAAAATATCTTCTTTGAGCAGGGTCCAACCAATACTCTCTATCCGCCCAAGAACCTCCTTTGTAAACTCTAGATTTATCACTAACCAAAGTAGTTCTTCTCTTTGCATCGTATTTATAATTGTCAATTGCTTTT
Source organism: uncultured Tenacibaculum sp. (assembly GCA_965364955.1). Lineage (GTDB taxonomy): Bacteria > Bacteroidota > Bacteroidia > Flavobacteriales > Flavobacteriaceae > Polaribacter. Next base: position 35,938 of record CBDTZS010000008.1, read on the forward strand.
CCTAAAGAATCTCTTTCTGCTTCTGGTTTTTGAGGTGAATTATACATTCTAGATACACCTTCCAATTGATCTTTATCTAAAATATAGTTTTTTGAAGAAGCTTGATCACCATCTCCTAAACTTGAATTGTTTGCCAAATTATAATTCCTTCTCATATAAGTATCTTCCTTAGTAATAGGAATATACTTAACACTTCCTGGTAAATCTTTAGGTACAATTCTTCCGCTCTCTAAAGTATCGTATTCTATTTCACCTATTTCATCACCAACAATGACTACTTTACCGTTTTGGTCTATTAATTTTTTTGTAAAAATATTTCCTCTAAAATAATTAAAATCATTCGCTTCAGAATCTATTATAGGACGATAAACATCTTGAACCCATTCTGCTACGTTCCCAGACATATCATATAAACCATAAGCATTTGGAGGATAACTTCTTGCTGCATTAGGAATATCTGACCCATCACTACTCCAACCCGCAATACCACTATAATCTCCTTTACCTTGTTTAAAGTTTGCTAATTGATCTCCCCTTCTTCTTTTATCTCGATCACGAGTATATTTACCATTCCATGCATATTTTTTTCTTCCACGAATATTGTTATATTCTCGGTTTTCAAAAATAGCTTTTGCAGCATATTCCCATTCAACCTCTGTTGGTAGTCTAAATTTCTGAGCTAAAATACCGTCTGATGAAGTAACTTGTCTTCCTGAAAACTCATCTTTCGCTGGTTTTGGGTCGCCTTTTTTTCTTGGTACTGGAATTCCTTTTTTATAAATAGTTGAATCTCCTTCAAATAAAGCATAAGGATTCGTTAAATAAGTATCCGTATCAAAATTATCTTTACCTTTAAAACTTAATGAATCTTCTTTAAAAATATTTTTTATAATACCTTTATCCATTAAAATTTTCAAATTCACAGCATTTGTACGCCACTTACAGTATTTACTTGCCTGTAACCAACTAACCCCTACTACTGGATATTCAGCATATGATGGGTGTCGTAAATAACTTTCTGATAATAAATTTGTATTTCCTAATCCTTTTCTCCAAACTAAAGTATCTGGCAAAATAGAATGATAAATATTTTTAAACTGTGGCTCTTCTGGAGGAAATATATCTTTAGTGTACTGCATGAATAACCCGTATTCTGCATTCGTAACTTCCGTTTCATCCATATAAAAAGAACGAACGTGCATTTTCTTTGGTGTCGTATTCCAATCAAACATTACGTCATCTTGCACTAGCCCCATAGTAAAACTACCTCCTTCAATATGTACCATTCCTGGAGGAGCCTCTTTACTATTTCTATCCTTCCCTTTTATATAACCCCCATAATTAGGGTCATTAAAGTTCCACCCAGTTAGTGAAGATTTACTTGAACCACTTCTTCTATTGCTTTTACAAGAAGTAATTAACAATCCTGTTATTAGCAGTAAACCAAATATTTTTAATGTACTTTTCATGTATTTTTTACTATTTTAAGGGTATCGCAATTTACAATATTTCTAATTCCTTACAACAAATTCATCTACAAATTCTACCATCAGATAGCTGCTTATGCAAGATTACAAACGACCTTTCATTAAGTTTAGTATTACGAATCTAAGAAAAAGATTAAATATATACCGTTAAACTTTGTTATTTTACAGCCACCCTATTATTAACAATCCTTTATAATTCGTTTAAAAGACATGGAAATAACTAATTTTGTTCTACTTATTTTAAATGTTTAAACTTAGTAACATACTAATTACAGTTATGTATCGTTAAGATAATGATTAAAAAACAACAAACTTTAGCAAATTTTTAAGAAAATCTTATATTTGCGGAACTAATAATCAAAATTTTACATGAAAAAATTATCAATTTTATTGTTTCTTGCATGTTTTGCCCTTCAAACCAAAGCACAAATTACAACAGCAACGCCTTTTTTATTAATCTCATCTGATGCCCGTGCTGGTGGTATGGGAGATGTAGGTGTAGCGACATCTGCTGATGCGTTCTCTATTTTTCACAACCCCGCCAAAACAGCTTTCAACCAAAATAAAATAAGTATTGGTTTAAATTACACGCCTTGGTTACGTAACTTAACTGATGATATTTTTGTTGGAAACATTTCTTACGTCAATAGATTTAAAGAAAATGCCGCTTGGGGTGTAGATATTAAGTATTTCTCTTTAGGTGAAATCGAATTAACTGATCAGTTAGGAGGAAGTAATGGAACAGAAAACCCAAGTGAGTTTGCTATTACAGGTATTTATTCTATGAAATTGAGTGAAAAATTCTCAATGGGAATTGGTTTAAAATATATCAACTCTAATTTAGATGTTAACGATAACAACATTAATGCTGTTAATTCATTTGCTGTAGATGTATCTGGGTATTACCAATCAGATGAAAAAAGTTACGGAAACTTTAATGGTCGTTATCGTTTAGGTTTTAACATTGCTAATATTGGTCCAAAAGTAGAATACGAAGCAGGTGTACAAAATTTTATACCTACCAATGCTAAATTTGGTGGTGGTTTCGATTTTATACTAGATAGTCAAAATATAATAGGTCTTAATTTAGAATTCACAAAACTATTAGTGCCATCAAGTCCTGACTCACCAAGAGGCTGGTTCGAAGGAATGTTTACTTCTTTAGGAGATAGAGGTTTTAGTGAAGAACTGAAAGAAACAACTTGGGCATTAGGAGCTGAATACTTATACAATAACGCTTTTGCACTTAGAGCTGGTTACTTTCATGAAAGTGAGGAAAAAGGTCAAAGACAGTTTTTAACTTTAGGTACAGGTTTTACTGCTAAAGCATTTACTTTAGACTTATCTTACTTGATAAATACTTCAGATATAAACAACCCGTTGGAAAACACTCTACGATTCTCTTTATCATTTGATTTAGGAGAAATCTACGAAGACTATTAGAATTTAGTTTTTTTTTAATAAATTCGTATAATAATTAAAGAGAGCAGTCTAACCGACTGCTTTTTTTGACCAATACTATTTCTTATGGAAAAAATAGAAGTAAAAGCTTCTGCTACCGTTTTTAATAATGTAGCCGAATTAGCTCTTGAAGATAAAATGTTAATGGATAAAGCTCTTGAAGCACGAAAAAAAGCATACGCTCCTTATTCTAAATTTAAAGTGGGTGCTGCTTTTTTACTGGAAAACGGGGCAATTATTTTAGGGAATAATCAAGAGAATGCAGCCTATCCATCAGGTATGTGTGCGGAAAGAGTTGGTATTTGGAAAGTAGGCTCTGAATATCCTGGAATAAAAATTAAAAAACTTGCCATCACTGCTGCTTCAGAGAACTCGACTGTCGATAGACCTGTAGGTCCTTGTGGAGCCTGTAGACAAACCCTATCTGAATACGAAATCAACCAAAAAGAACCAATAGAAGTGTTTTTTATGGGTGAAGTTGGTAAAATTGTAAAAACAGAATCTTTACTTTCGTTATTACCTTTTTCTTTCGATAGCTCATATTTATAATCGATAATAAACTCAAAAAAAGCAGTCCTTTTTTTTAAATAACTAATTATATTCCTCTTTTTTAAGAATTCTTTAATTCTTGAAAAATGGCTACTAATTAATACTTTAATGTAAGTAAAAATGCTTTACTTGTCTTTTTATCCCTAAAAAAACCTAATGACGTCAGCAGTAATTACAGGAACAGGTTCATATATTCCTTCTATAAAAAAAGAGAATAATCAATTTTTAGAAAGTTCGTTTTTGAATGTTGATGGGACTTCTTTCGATAGCACAAATACTATAATCATTGAAAAATTCAAATCGATAACTGGTATTGAAGAACGTCGTTATGCTAAAAGTGATTATAAATCATCTGACTTAGGTTATTTTGCTGCTAAAAAAGCAATAGAGGATGCTAATATAAATCCAGAAAACCTAGATTATATAATATTCGCTCATAATTTTGGAGATGTAAAAAAAGGAGCTATCCAATCTGACATCCTCCCAAGTTTGGCTAGTAGAGTTAAACATTTACTACAAATAGAAAACCCTAATTGTGTCGCTTATGATATTTTATTCGGGTGCCCCGGATGGATTGAAGGAGTTATTCAAGCACAAGCATTTATAAAAGCAGGTATTGCTAAAAAATGTTTAGTGATTGGTAGTGAAACCTTATCAAGAGTTGTTGATCTATACGATCGTGATTCTATGATTTATAGTGACGGAGCTGGTGCTTGTGTTCTTGAATTAAAAGAAGATAGTACTAGTGGCATTTTAAGTCACGCTACACAAACTTTCACAAAAGAAGAAGCTTATTTTTTATTCTTCGGGAATTCTTTTAATAAAAATTCAGATAAAGATGTTCGTTATATAAAAATGCATGGGCGTAAAATTTATGAATTTGCATTAAATAATGTGCCACAAGCAATGAAAACTGCTTTAGATAAAAGTGGTATTGAGATTAACGAGGTTAAAAAAATATTCATCCATCAAGCTAATGAAAAAATGGATGACGCTATTATTAAACGTTTCTACAGGCTATACAAAAAAACTGTCCCTCAAGGTATCATGCCAATGAGTATTCACAAGCTAGGAAATAGCTCAGTTGCTACCGTTCCTACTTTATTAGATTTGGTTTTAAAAGGAAATATAGAAAACCAAGAAGTACAAAAAGGAGACATTATTATATTAGCTTCTGTAGGTTCTGGAATGAATATAAATGCAGTCGTTTACCGTTATTAAAAAACTTCAAAAAATCTAAATTCAAACACTTAAATTCTAAAATCTAAGTACTATTTTTGCACATGCAACAACACAACGTACTTATTTTAGATTTCGGATCGCAATACACACAACTTATTGCGCGCCGTGTTAGAGAATTGAACATTTACTGTGAAATTCATCCGTATAACAAAATTCCACAAAACTTAAACGACTTTAAAGCAGTAATACTTTCTGGTAGTCCAAACTCTGTTCGGGCGACTGAAGGTGTTTTACATCCTGATTTATCAGGAATTAGAGGTAAAAAGCCCCTACTTGCTGTTTGTTATGGTGCTCAATATTTAGCACACTTTTCTGGTGGATTGGTAGCGCCGTCAAATACTCGAGAGTATGGTAGAGCTAATTTATCTTTTGTAAAAGAAGGCGAAAATTTCTTTACAGGAATTTCAGAAGGAAGTCAAGTTTGGATGAGCCATTCAGACACGATTAAAAATTTGCCAACGAACGGAACTTTATTAGCAAGTACTCATGATGTAGTAAATGCTGCCTATAAAATTGAAGGAGAGAGCACATATGCTATTCAATTTCACCCAGAAGTATATCATTCTACTGACGGGAAACAATTATTACAAAATTTCTTAGTTACTATAGCAGGAGTTGCTCAAACTTGGACACCTGATTCTTTTGTAGATGAAACTGTTGCTAATATACAAGCAAAAGTTGGAACCGACAAAGTAGTTTTAGGATTGTCTGGAGGGGTAGACTCTACAGTAGCAGCTGTTTTATTACACAAAGCTATTGGCGATAATTTACATTGTATATTCGTTAATAACGGATTGTTACGTAAGAATGAATATACTGACGTTTTAAAGCAATACGAAGGTATGGGTTTAAACGTAAAAGGCGTAGATGCTTCGGCACGTTTCTTGAATGAACTTGCTGGGTTAAGTGATCCTGAAGAAAAGCGTAAAGCTATTGGTAAAGCATTTATTGATGTTTTTGATAATGAAGCAAATCAAATTGAAAATGCAAAATGGTTAGCACAAGGAACTATTTACCCTGATGTAATCGAATCTGTTTCTGTAAACGGTGGTCCTTCTGCAACAATTAAAAGTCATCATAATGTAGGTGGTTTACCAGACTTTATGAAGTTAAAAATTGTAGAACCTTTACGTATGATCTTTAAAGATGAAGTTCGTCGCGTAGGTGCATCAATGGGTATTGATAAAGAATTATTAGGCCGCCACCCTTTTCCAGGCCCAGGATTAGCAATTCGTATTCTAGGAGATATAACGGAAGAAAAAGTGCGTATTTTACAAGAAGTAGATGCTGTTTTCATAAACGGATTAAGAGAAGATGGTTTGTATGATAAAGTATGGCAAGCAGGAGCTATTTTATTACCAGTAAACTCTGTTGGAGTCATGGGAGATGAAAGAACTTATGAAAAAGTAGTTGCCTTACGAGCTGTTGAAAGTACTGATGGTATGACCGCTGATTGGGTAAATTTACCTTATGAGTTTTTACAGAAAATATCAAACAAAATAATAAATAATGTAAAAGGTGTTAATAGAGTTGTTTATGACATTAGCTCTAAACCACCTGCTACAATTGAATGGGAATAAAATCTCTATAATAAAAACAATGCAGATGAAGAAATTTCAATTTTTACTTTTAATTTTTATTTTAACTTTTACCGTTTCTTGTGGTCAACAAAAACGTTATGTGTCTTATAAAGTTCAAAAAGGAGAGACAATGCGTGACATTGCAAACCGATTGGATATAAAAACAAAAGATTTATTACGTTTAAATCCCGATGTTGGTAGACGACCAATTGCAAATACAGTAATTGTTATTCCAAATCCTGAAATTAAAAAAGGAATTTCTTCTTCTCCATTACCGTCATCTGAAACGACCGATGTAGTTATTACCGATACGGAAAACACAACCTCAGCCCCTTTAGAAGAAACAATTGAAGATGCTACTAATGATGTTTTTCAACAGACCGTATACGAATATAAAAATCATACCGTAAAAACAGGAGAAACTGTTTATCGTATCACTAAACAATATGATGTATCTAAAGATGAATTAATTAAATGGAACCCTGATTATCCTGGGATTAAGAATAATGATTTAAGTATTGGTCAAGTTTTAAAAGTTAAATCAACTGAAAAAATAATAACGATTAACAGAGAAGACGTTTTAAAAAAATTTTTAACTCACTCCGTTAAAAGTAAAGAAACTGTATATAGTTTAACTCGTTTTTATAATATTTCAAAAGAAGACTTAGTTCGTTTAAATCCTGAATACCCGAATATAACGAACAATGAATTATCAATAGATCAATTATTAAAAATAAAGCCTATTGAAGAAGTAAATCCAAATGAAAACTACACTTTTTATAAAGATAGTATTCAAGAAAACATCTCTATTAACTTATCGGTTTTACTTCCCTTTAAGTCTAAAGAGTACGACTCAGTTTCTGCGAAAAATATCTTCAATAAAAAAAGAAATAAGTCTGCCAAATCTGCAGATTTAGCCAATATGGTTACTGATTTTTATATGGGGTTAGAAATTGCTGTAGATTCAATTAAAAAACAAGGTGTATTTGTAAATGTAACTGTTTTTGATACGGGGAACAGAGGTAATAATATTTCTTCAATTTTAGCCGAAGATAAACTAGAGAATACTGATGTTGTTATTGGTCCTTTTTACTCTGATAAAGCTGAAATTATTGCTAAAAGAATTAATGTTCCAGTTGTATTTCCTCATTTTTCTAATAAACAGCAAAGTTTTTCAGCTTCTAAGCTTATTAAATCAACTCCAGAAAAAAATAATTATACCGATTATTTAATTTCTTATTTGAAAGATGCATATAATGGTGAAGAAATTTTTATTGTCGGTGATGGAGAGAAAGATTCTAATTATAAAATAGGCAGAATTGTTAGCTTATTAAAAACGCATGATTCAATTAAAAAAATTCATATTTTAAAGCCAGAGGATGGTTATATAAAAAGAGATCTTTTTACAAAAAAAATGGTTGCTAAAAAACACAATTGGGTTATAGTAACATCAGATGATAATGTGGCAATTGCCGATGTTTTAAATAGCATGATTGGCTTACCTGATGATATGACCGTTCAAGTATTTGCCGTAGAGAAAAATAAAGCCTACGATAAAATAGAAAACAACAAATTGGCTAGTGTCGATTTCACCTATGTCTCGAATACATTTGCAGATGATTCTTCTGCTGATGTCAAGATTTTCAACAAGAAATATTTTCAAAAAAATAATACAGTCCCTTCAAATTACGCGATTAAAGGTTTTGATGTCACTTATGATGTTCTTATGCGATTGGCTTCTGGTAAAGATCTAATCGATACTTTTAAAGACGGGATATCTCTTCGTTTAGAAAATAAATTCGATTATCGTAAAAAGACTTTTGGAAGCAGTAGTAACAAAGGTTTATTTATTGTAAAATACAATAGAGACTTGAGTTTAACTAGGTTAAAATAATTACGACACCCCCTTTCTTAAGTTTAGAAAAAACAAACGCTGGTAACTTTATATTACCAGCGTTTGTTTTTTTTATCACTAAAATTTAATTACTGCTGCCTTTCTTGCCATTTCCATGCAGACAATAAGCCTTCTTCTAATGTTTTTTCACTTTTCCAATTCAATATTTTATTCGCAATAGTCGTATCTGCAAAAGCAGCAGTAACATCACCTAGCCGTTTTTCTACGACTTTATAGTTTAATGATTTTCCTGTTACTTTTTCAAAAGTATTAATTATTTCCATTACAGAACTGCCCTTTCCTGTTCCTATATTAAATGTCTCAAAATTTTGGCTATTATTCTTATCTAGTAATCGTTTTATCGCTATTACATGAGCTTTCGCTAAATCTACCACGTGTATATAATCACGAACAGCTGTTCCATCAGAAGTAGGGTAATCATCTCCAAAGACGGATAATTGTTCTCGGAGACCAATTGCTGTTTGCGTTATATATGGGATTAAATTTTGAGGTATACCTAAAGGTAATTCCCCTATCTTTATACTTTCATGAGCCCCTATTGGGTTGAAATAACGTAATGCAATCGCATTTATGTCATAAGCAATACAACTTTCTTTTATTATCTCTTCACCAATTTGCTTTGTATTTCCGTAAGGAGATTCAGCAGGTTTTATAGGTGCTTTTTCTGTAATAGGTAATTGATCTGCCTGACCATATACTGTACATGACGAACTAAATATAAAATTATCTATATTTCTATCACGCATTTCTTGCAATAAATAGATTAAACTATTTATATTATTTTCATAATAATCTAATGGTTTTTCCACACTTTCTCCAACCGCTTTAAATGCAGCAAAATGTATAATTCCATCTATTTCATTTTCATTAAAAAAATCATTCACTTCTTTTTTAACACGTAAATCTATCTTGTAAAACGTAGGTGTAATTTCAGTGATTTCAGTAATACTATTTAAAACATCTCTCTTACTATTAGATAAGTTATCAATAATTATTACCTCGAAACCAGAATTCTGCAACTCTACCACAACATGAGACCCTATAAAACCTAACCCTCCTGTAACTAATATTTTTTTCATGCCCTTTTTATCTTTTTAAAACTACCCCTTGTTTAAAACAATGTTATACTTTGTTTTTCGCCTTTTTTTCCACCATATGAAATAGTATTAAATTAATTGTTTGCACATGTTACTATACTATTTTAGCTAATCATCATTAGTAACATTGTCAATCCAATCTTTATTTTCTAAATACCATTTCACTGTTTTTTTTATCCCTTCTTCAAATTGCAAGGAAGGGCTCCAACTTAATTCCTGTTTAAGTTTAGAAGAATCGATAGCATATCGATAATCATGTCCCGCTCTATCGGTTACATAAGTGATTAACTTATTAGAAGTTTCTTTTTTTCTATTCAATAAAACATCTACTTCTTTAATTAATAGTTTAATTAAATCAATATTCTTCCACTCATTATCACCTCCAACATTATACGTATCCCCTATTTTTCCTTTATGAAATATCACATCTATTGCCTTTGCGTGATCTTCTACATATAACCAATCTCTTATGTTTTCCCCTTTTCCGTATACTGGTAATCGCTTATTATCACATATATTATTAATAAATAAAGGTATTAATTTCTCGGGAAATTGATTTGGCCCGTAATTATTAGAGCAATTAGAAATTACAACTGGTACCCCATAAGTGTCATGAAATGCTCTTACAAAATGATCGGAAGATGCCTTTGATGCGGAATATGGTGAATGAGGGTCGTATGAAGTTTCTTCGGTAAAAAGACCTGTCTCTTTTAAACTTCCATACACCTCATCCGTAGAAATATGGTAAAAAAGTTTATCTTCAAAATTATCCTTCCAATAATTCTTAGCGTTTTCTAATAAGTTTAAAGTTCCAAAAACATTTGTTTTCACAAATGAAAAAGGGTCAGAAATTGACCGATCTACATGTGATTCGGCCGCTAAGTGGATAACTCCGTTTATAGTGTATTTCTCGAATATACTTTTTACTAAAATGGCATCACAAATATCCCCTTTTATAAAAGTATAATTTGGTTTGTGCTCTACGTCTCTTAGATTGTCAAGATTCCCTGCATAGGTTAAAGCATCTAAATTAATAATATGATACTCTAGATATTTATTTACAAATAATCGAATAACATGTGAGCCAATGAAACCAGCTCCTCCTGTAATTAAAATGCTTTTCATTAATAATGATGATTTATAAAGTAAATGCCAAATTTACTAATAATAAAAAGGAGAATCTAATTCCTTAAAATTAGGTAGCATTTTATCTTTTTTAGATAATATTATTTTGTCTGTAGAGATATTCCAATCAATATTTAAACTTTCATCGTCCCATAAAATTCCATCTTCAAATGATGGTGCATATTTATTATCTACTTTATATGAAAAAATTACTTCTTCAGATAGCACCATAAATCCGTGTGCAAATCCTCTTGGAACAAATAGCTGTTTTTTATTTTCTTCTGATAATTCAACAGCAATATGCAAGCCATAGGTTAGGGAGTTCTTTCTTAAATCTACCACAACATCTAAAACTGATCCTTGAATACATCTAACAAGTTTTGCTTGTGCATAGGGTGGTTTTTGAAAATGTAATCCTCTTAACACTCCTAAAGTCGATTTTGACTCGTTATCTTGAACAAAATTGATTTTACCTATATTTTCTTCAAACTTCTCTTGGCTAAACGACTCATAGAAATAACCTCTATCATCATAAAACACTTTTGGCTCAATAATAACTACTCCAGGGATATTTGTCTTAGTAAAATTCATTTGTATTCTTTCACTAAGTTTAATAAGTATTGACCATAACCATTTTTTCTCAATGGTTCTGCTAATTTCCTCA
>CBDTZS010000009.1:0-44581 GCA_965364955.1 uncultured Tenacibaculum sp.
ATTTAATGGCGATACTATTACCAACATCTTTTGTATTTCCTTTAACCGCACCAACTCCACAGGTTTTTATCTCTAAATCATATGTGCCATTTTCTAAATAAGAATTTACATCTAATTCGTTTGTTGTAGCTCCTGAAATTACTACATCATCCTTATACCATTGGTATTGTAGAGCACTCGCATTAATTTGGGCATCTGATAAATCATATTTTTCTCCATCAGATCCTACAGCTCTTATTCCTATTTCTGTAAGTTTTACTGCGACTGATTCACACTCGGTGTAACTAGTATCTGTACGTATATCTATTTCAAAAGTAACAGGTCCTACTAATGTGATTTTCTCTGAATCAACACTATCAGGACATGATGATGATGATGATGACTTTGTTACTTTTGCAAAATACACACCTGGTCCAGATGCATTCCTCTTTGCTTGATTGGCACCAAGTATAGCCACACCATCTCTATACCATTGTATAGTTGCAGAACTAGGAACATCTTTAATCTCAAGCTCTCTATTTTCACATGGTAACCATATACTTTTACCTGGGTTTACTGTTGTTATACTAAAAGTTGCCGTGGTTTTTGGTTTCAATTCAACTTCACTAGAAGTTGTAACACAATCATCAGCACCTGTACCTGTAATTATTTTTAAAGTGTATTTACCAAACTGACCTGCAGTTGGGGTTGTATATGTATTTGCTGAAGATGACTGTACCAATGCTCCATCTAAATACCATTCGTACGTATATGATGTATTACTTATGGATGCTTCAAAAACATGAGCTTCATCTCCACAAATTTCAACAACCGACGCTCCTTTAATTTGTGCATCTGCATTACTAATACCTGAAACAAGAAGATGAATTGATTCAACGACACCACAAACACCATAGTCTATGATCACATAATAATCTCCTGGCTGAGTTATAGTAAATTTAGGATCTTGTGTTGTTGCTTCAAGAATATCAACCGCACCATTTTCTCTGTACCATAAATACTCACCAGTAACATTGGTATTCAAAAACACCTCTCTACTGTCGCCATCACATAATGTAAAATTATCTGTTCCATTAGTATCTGCAATAAATAATTCACCAACACCAAACATATCCCCGTATGCTTCAAAAGAGCTTGAAATAGATTCTCTTACTGGCGAAGTAGTACGAACTCGTATTTTATAATTTGTTCCAGATGTACCTGAAGGTAATTGAAAACCAATACCATTTATAGTAAACTGACTATTTAGAGTTGGATCTGTTAACGTTGTTAGTAAAACGGCTGGAGTTCCAAAAACACCATTTGCATCTGACAATTCAACAATAAACTGGTTATCATTATTAAAGGCTGCTACAGAAAAACTTATATCAATAAAAAAATCAATAGGAACAGGACCGTTATCACAAGCTCTATCTCCAAAGCCTAAAACAGGAGGATTTAAGGTTTGCGCAACCCCTGTATAGTGAATACAAAACAGGAGTACGGCTAAAAGTATTTGTATGCTTCTAGTTATTTTGTTCATTTAATAAGGAATCTTTAAGGGGTGCTAAAAGTACACTTTTTAAAAAAAAAAACAATAATAATCTATAATATTGTTAGGGGAATATATAAAATATGCTTCAAACACACAAATAAAATTTCACCCAAGAGCTTAAAGTAATTAAAATCAAGTAATTAACTAAAGACTTCTATATTTACACACACTCTCATTTTTAATATAAAGTATGTTTTAAAATCTTATAATTCTAACGTATATTTGTATCACATCCTCAAGTATTTATGACACAGAAAATTACCATAGCCATCGACGGTTTTTCATCTACAGGAAAAAGTACTATTGCTAAACAATTAGCAAAACAATTAGGGTATATTTATGTAGATACTGGTGCAATGTATAGAGCAGTTACGCTATACGCAATGCAACAAAATTATATTTCAGATACACATTTTAATTCTGAAAATTTAAGTGCCGATTTACACAACATTTCGCTTTCTTTTATTTTTAATGAAAAGTTAGGTTTTGCTGAAATGTATTTAAACACTATTAATGTTGAAACAGCAATTAGAACCATTGAAGTTTCAAGATTGGTTAGTAAAGTTGCTACTATTTCTGAAGTTCGCAAGAAATTAGTGAGCGAACAACAAGAAATGGGTAAAAACAAAGGTATTGTAATGGACGGTCGCGATATTGGCACGGTAGTTTTTCCCGATGCTGAGTTAAAATTATTTATGACAGCCTCTGCCGATAAACGTGCTACGCGTCGTTATAAAGAATTATTAGATCGTGGCGACAACGTGAATTACGAAGAAATATTACACAACGTTCAAGAGCGTGACAGCATAGATTCTACACGAGAAGATTCTCCGCTTACGCTAACTAACGACGCAATAGAGTTCGATAATACAGACATGGGGTTAAAAGAACAATTTGAGCGTATTATGAGTTTAGTTAACATGAGATTGAAATAAAAAAACCGCTATAAAAATGAAAAAACCAGCTTTTATAAAGCTGGTTTTTTTTATACATAAACGTCATTACAAGGAATTTTTATTACGAAGTAATCTCTAGATAAAAACAACAGATTACCTCACTTTACTCGTAATAACGATTTTTATTATATAGTATTAAAACCAGTTATTCTAGCTCTTCTAATTTCGAATTCTCAGAATACGTACGCCATTTTACTAAACAAGCTTCGATATCTGCAGGTACTTCAGTATTAAACTGCATACGCTTTCCTGTGGTTGGATGCGTGAATCCTAATGTTTTTGCATGTAATGCTTGTCTTGGCAATACTTTAAAACAGTTATGTACAAATTGCTTATATTTCGTAAAAGTTGTTCCTTTTAAGACTGCATCACCTCCGTAACGCTCATCATTAAACAGCGTATGACCAATATGTTTAAAATGCGCTCTAATTTGATGTGTTCTTCCTGTTTCTAGCTTACACTGCACTAAAGTAACATAGGTAAGACGTTCTAAAACTTTATAATGTGTTACCGCATGTTTACCGTAATCTCCATCAGGAAAAACATACATCTGTAAACGGTTTTTAAAACTACGGCCTACATTACCTTCAATAGTTCCTGTATCTTCTTTAACATCTCCCCAAACCAATGCATAATACAAACGTTCAGTAGTTCTATCGAAAAATTGCTTAGACAAATGTGCCATTGCAAATTCAGTTTTTGCAACTACTAACAATCCACTGGTATCTTTATCTATACGATGTACTAAACCAGGGCGCTCATTTGAGTTTTTAGGTAAATTCTCAATATGATGAATTAAACCGTTTACCAAAGTTCCAGAATAGTTTCCATGACCAGGATGCACGACCATTCCCGCAGCTTTATTTACCACGATCACATCATCATCTTCATACACAATATCAAGAGGTAAATCTTCAGCTACTAATAAATTTTCAGCAGGTGGGTATGCTAAAACCACTCGAACAATATCTTTTGGTTTTACCTTATAATTTGGTTTTACTATCTCTTCATTTACTAAAACGTTTCCTGCTTTAGCTGCTTGTTGAATCTTGCTTCTTGTAGAATTTTCAATGAAATTCATTAAAAACTTATCAACTCTTAAAGGCTCTTGGCCGTCAGTTGCTACAAACTTATAGTGTTCGTATAAATCGTCGTTTTCTACTTCTAAATTTGCGTCTTCCTGCATTAATCAATTATATAATTAGTAACCATTACCATCACCTAAAATTAGGTTAATAGTTGTTTTCTTTGGTAATTTTGTTCCTGGGGTAATTTTGCTTCCGTTATACTTTAAACCTCTAACGACATTCTTACCTATATCACTCACCCATGTAATCTCTTTTCCTACAGTAAAACCTTGAGACCGCAAATGCGTAGTTGCCTGCCTTTTTGTACGACCGTTTAAATCAGGAATTTCAATATCTCTATATTTAGACGGATTTAAAGTTAAATACAACTTCCGTTTTTCTTTTACAAAATCACCTACTTCTGGATCCTGCCCTATAACCGATTTTTTCGGGTAGTTTGGATTATAAGTTGCGCTATCGATTATAATAAAGTTTAAATTAAGCGCATCCAATTTTTTTTCAACTTCAGTTAATGACATTTTATGCAAGTTTGGTACTTGTATTTTCTGATTGTGATTTGTTGTTACTCCCAACCACCATTGCAATACAAATACAAACAGTAACAACGAAACAATCGCTATTCCTATCTGTATTAAAAATGTTTTACTCTTTATAAATTTAAATAAATTCTTAAGATTTTCGGAAAAATCACTCATATTTTTTTTTTGTAAGGTCGCGCAAATTTACAGTAAAAATATTACTATTTTTAACGCATGAACTCTTAAACGAGTTTTTTTGGTAAATTTGTATAATTACAGACAAATTATTTTACAATATAAAACAATTCAAAAGCATTAAAGTGAAGAAAAATATAGCTATTATTATGGGAGGATATTCTTCTGAAGTAGAAATATCTTTAAAAAGTGGTACTGTAGTTTACAAGCATCTTGATACAAAAAAATATATTCCTTACAAGGTTCATATTTTAAAAAATAAATGGGTTTTAGTAGATGATAATAATGATGAATATCCTATAAACAAACATGATTTCTCAGCTGAAGTAAAAGGTGAGAAAATATCTTTCGATTGTGTTTTTAATGCTATACATGGTTTACCTGGTGAAAACGGAACTATTTTAGCGTATTTCGATTTAATCGGATTAAAGCACACCTCTGCTCCTTTTTACCAAATGGCGTTAACATTTAACAAACGTGATACTTTAAGTGTTGTAAAGCAATACGGAATTGCTACTGCAAATTCGGTGTATTTAAATCAAGGTAATGCTATAAATACTGATGAAATTATTGCAAAAGTTGGGCTACCTTGCTTTGTAAAACCAAACAACGCGGGTTCTAGCTTTGGTATTTCAAAAGTTCACACAAAAGAGGAGTTCGTTCCTGCACTAAACGTGGCTTATAAAGAAGATTCAGAAATATTAATTGAAAGCTTTTTAGATGGCACAGAAGTTTCTGTTGGTGTTATTCCATACAAAGGAGAGACCATAGTTTTACCAATTACAGAGATTGTTTCAGAAAATGATTTTTTTGATTATGAAGCGAAATACGAAGGTAAATCTCAAGAAATCACTCCTGCTCGCATTTCCAAAACACAAGAGAAAAAAGTAATAGAAATCGCAAAGCGTGTGTATGAAATCTTAAATATGAGTGGTTTTTCTCGCTCAGAATATATTTTTGTAAATGATGAACCCCATTTTTTAGAAATAAATACAGTTCCAGGATTAACAGAAGCTAGCATCTTACCACAACAAGCAAATTGCGCAGGTATTTCTTTAACCGAATTATTTGGCAACGCCATTGAAACGACATTAAACAACTAAACGCATGAAAAAAGCAGTTTTCCCAGGATCTTTTGATCCTATTACCTTAGGGCACGTAGATATTATTGAACGTGGTGTTACCTTATTTGATGAATTAGTAATTGCTATTGGTGTAAATGCTGATAAAAAATATATGTTCTCTTTAGAAGAGCGTAAACGTTTTATTGAAGAAACCTTTAAGCATGAGCCAAAAATTAAAGTAGTTATGTATAGTGGCTTAACTGTAAGCTTTTGTCAAGAAGAAAATGCTGAATTTATTTTAAGAGGCTTACGAAACCCTGCTGATTTTGAATTTGAAAAAGCAATAGCACACACCAACCGTAAACTTTCAGAAATAGAAACTGTTTTCTTACTAACTTCCTCAGGTAAAAGTTATATCTCATCATCAATTGTACGTGATGTTATTAGAAATGATGGTGATTATACTGGTTTAGTTCCTAATGCTGTAAGAGTATAATTATGAAAAAAACACTTATAATTCTTCTTTTATGTTGTTTCTTTTCTTGTAAACAAAACGCTACCCTTAACAATAAAAACTTTACTACCTTATTTGAAAAATCTAACGGTACAGAAACTCCAGAATACAATGATGTTATTTCTTTTTATAAAGAACTAGCTCAAACATATACTGAAATATCTTTATTTGAATTTGGAAGTACAGACTCAGGAAATCCGCTTCATCTAGTTGTCTTTAATAATAATGGTAAAACTGATTTAAAAGACTTAGAAGAGTCTTCAAAAAACAAGGTTTTAATCAATAACGGAATTCATCCTGGAGAATCAGACGGGATAGATGCATCTATGTTACTTTTACGTGATATTGTTCAGAATGATTCTTTAAAAAAAGCATATAAAAATTCCTTAATCTGTGTAATTCCTGTTTACAATATAGGTGGTGCCTTAAACAGAAATTCGCATACAAGAGCGAATCAAAACGGGCCTAAAGAATATGGTTTTAGAGGAAATGCTAGAAACTACGATTTAAACCGTGATTTTATAAAACAAGACACTAAAAATGCTGCTGCTTTTACTGAAATTTTCCACACGATTAATCCCGACATATTTATTGACAATCATGTAAGTAATGGTGCAGACTATCAATATGCTATCACTCATTTATTTACGCAACACAATAAATTAGGTGGTGATTTAGGAAAATTTATAGAAACAGAAATGCGTCCGTATATAGAAAAATCATTAGCAAAAAAAGAAATACCGATTACACCTTACGTAAATGTTTGGGGAAGTACCCCTGAAAAAGGTTGGTCGCAATTTTTTGATTCACCAAGATATTCTACTGGCTACACGACACTTTATAATACTTTAGGTTTAATGGTAGAAACTCACATGCTAAAACCATATAAAATTCGTGTAGAACAGACTTATGAATTACTACTTTCTACCTTAGAATTCTCAGAAAATAATTCTAAGATTATTAAAAACTTAAGAAAGAAAAATCTTGACAATATTTTAAATAAAAAAACATATCCAATTGCTTTTAAAGTTGATAAGAAAAATCCAACTACATTAAATTTTAAAGGATATGAGGGGAACTACATAGATAGTAAAGTGACGAATGGAAAACGCTTATTTTATGATAGAACAAAGCCTTACACTAAAAAAACACCTTACTATAATAACTTTATTTCGACTAAAGAAATAACGATACCAAAAGCGTATATTTTACAACAAGGTTGGCATGCAATAGTTGAAAGATTACAAACTAATAAAATTGAATTTATTAGTTTTAAAAACGATACTATTCTAACGGTAGATGTACAACATATAAATAGCTTTGAGACAAGAAAAATGGCTTATGAAGGGCATTATTTACATTACAATACTACTCTCAAAAAAACACAGAAAACGGTACTATTTAAAAAGGGTGATATCTACATTTCTACACAACAAAAAGGTATTCGATATTTAATTGAAACTTTAGAAGCAGAAGCTACTGATTCATTTTTTAATTGGAATTTTTTTGATACAATCTTACAACAGAAAGAAGGATTTTCAGCCTATGTTTTTGAAGACATCGCTGCACAATTCTTAAAAGATAACCCTATAATAAAAACAGCGCTTGAAGAAAAAATAAAAACTGATAAGAATTTCTCTAAAAACACGTACGCCCAATTGCATTATATATATAAACAAACACCTCATTATGAGGAATCACACATGAAATTACCTATTTATAAAAAATACTAATCTAATATTAACTATTTTGCACCCTTCTTAATTTCAATTTTATATTTTTGTCACTATTAGGAAAATAATCTAATGAATATAGACCCCATAAAATCTGTTTGTGAACAAAAAAATTTCGAAGAAATTTTTAACAAACATTCGAAAACGCTACGGAATTACATTTACTATAAATGTGGTAATACGCAGCAAGCTGAAGATATTGTTCAAGAATCCTATATAAAACTTTGGGATAATTGTGCCAAAATAGTATTTGAAAAAGCCAAATCTTTTCTGTACACAGTTGCTAATAATCGTTTTTTAAACGAAATTGCTCATAAAAAAGTTATCTTAGAGCATCAAAAAAGAAATATTTCTCCTGATAGAACAAATGAAACACCAGAGTTTATTCTAGAAGAAGAAGAGTTTCATCAGAAATTAAAAAAAGTAATAGCCGATTTACCCGAAAAGCAACGTGAGGTTTTTCTTTTAAGTAGAATTGACAAGAAAAAATATGCTGAAATTGCTGAAATCGTGGGTGTTTCGGTAAAAGCAATAGAAAAAAGAATGAGTAAAGCTTTATTAACACTAAAAGAACAAATAGGTAAAGTTTAATAAAAACATATTAATAGTAGGGTAATTAGTATTCTAATTGTTCTTATATAAATAGCAAGAGTAACAGAAAATGAAACAAAACTATACAGAGGATACTTTTTTAGCTCGATGGGTCGCAAATGACTTATCGCCAGAAGAGCTAAGACAATTTCAAGACTCTGAATCCTATCATCAATTTAACAAAATTAATGAAGCTTCTCAGTTATTAAAAGCTCCTTACTATAATAAACCAGATGTTTTTAATAAAATATCGAAAAAAATATCTCAAAAAAACAAATCAACAAAAGTTATAAAACTAATACCTACATGGGTATATAGTGCCGTAGCTTCTGTAGCCTTACTTTTCAGTGTTTTTTATTCTTATAATAATTCATCAAACTTTTCAACGGAATATGGAGAGCAATTAACGGTTAAATTACCTGATAATTCTACAGCACACCTTTCTGCTAACTCAAGTTTAGAATTCAAAGAAAAGAACTGGAAAGAAAATAGAGATTTATTTTTAACAGGAGAAGCATATTTTGAAGTTGAAAAAGGAAAATCATTTACCGTAAATACAACTGAAGGTAACGTTGTTGTATTAGGAACGAAATTTACCATAAATTCTTCAAACAACTTTTTAGAAGTACAGTGTTTTGAAGGAAAAGTAAAAGTTACTTCAAAAAGTAACAACGAAGCTATTTTAACTAAAGGTACAGCTTTTAGACTTTATAATAATAAAAGTGAACACTGGAATTTTTCTAAAGAAACACCATCCTGGTTAAAAGGAGAAAGTGATTTTACTAATATTCCCTTAAGTCAAGTTATTATATCTCTTGAAAAACAATACAACTTAAAGTTTGACACAAGTAAAATTGACATTAATAAACGTTTTACAGGTACTTTTACCCATAAAAATGTTAATATAGCATTGAAAACAGTTTTTGCTCCTTTAAAAATTTCCTTTAAATTAGCAAAAAATAGTTCTGTTATATTAACATATAATTAATGAGGCAAAAATTAAGTATACTTTTTACGTGCTTAACAATGTCTATTTTTTCTCAAGAAAAAATAGACATTGCTTTTTCTAACACACCTATATTAGATGTTTTAAAAAAAACAGAATCTAATTTTAAGGTGAAGTTTTCTTTTGACTCGAATATTACCAAAGAAATAGTATTTTCTTTTACTCAAAAGGCCTGTTTACTAGAAGAACTTATCAGTGAGATAGAGATCCAGACTTCTTTTAAATTCAACCAAATAAATGATAGGTATTACTTTATAACTATTCAAACTCTAAACAAGAACTTTAATCTCTTAAAAGAAGTACTAATATCTAACTATGTAACTTCCGGTATAAATAAAAACAAAAACGGTTCTATTTCCGTTCTGCCTCAACAACTTGGAGTTTTACCTGGATTAACGGAACCTGATGTTTTAGAAAGCTTAAAAATTATCCCTGGTGTACAAAGCCCTGACGAAACTGCTTCTGGTATTTATATAAGAGGAGGTACACCTGATCAAAATTTAATTTTTTGGGACGGAATAAAAATGTATTATTCAGGACATTTTTTCGGGATGCTTTCTGCTTTTAATCCATATATAGCAAAAAAAATAACGCTTTCTAAAAGCGGAACGCAAGCTCGTTATGGAAATAAAGTGTCAGGAGTAATAGATATAACAACTGAAGATGATATCCCCGAAAAAACAACTGGCGGTTTCGGTTTTAATATGACACATGCTGATGCATACATTATAATTCCATTATCTGATAAAGTTGCTTTTACGACTTCTTTTAGACGTTCTTTCACTGACATAATCAATACCTTTACTTTTAATAAATTATCTAGCAGAGTGTTTCAAACATTTGATGCTAATCAGGAAAGAAATATAGTTACCAAAAATGTGTCGTTTAATAGAGATAATCGTTTTTATTTTGCAGATTTCTCCGCTAAACTAGTACTAAAACCATCCACAGATGAAACTTTATCTTTCAATTTTTTGTATACAAGAAATAAATTATCTAACCTTTTTGAAATCCCAATCTACAAGGACGTTTATCAAGACAATTTAGATATTAAAAATAAAGGCTTTAGTTTTTTATGGAAAAAAAAATTAAATCAAAAATTAACGCATGATTTTAAAGCTTATTATTCAAATTTTAAACTAAATTATTATGGGAATTATAACTATATAGATAGTTATTTTATTCAACAATCAATCAAAAATAATTCAGTAAGAGATTTAGGTATTTCCTATAATCTAAATTATAAAGCCAATGATCGAACTCATTTCCTATTAGGGTATGATTTTCTGTCAAATGAAACACAATACTCATTAAAATACAAAGTTGATATTAACAATAATAATATAATAAACTCAACTCAAAAAGATAAAGGAACCAATAATACTCATTCTATTTTCACTGAATATATTTACGATACGAATAGTTGGAAAATAAACACTGGTTTAAGATTCAATTATTTTGATAGGATAAATAAATCGGTAATTGAACCTCGTTTATACCTAGAAACAAAACTTACTAATAGCCTTAGTTTTAAGGCTTCTTTAGAACAGAAACATCAAACACTTGGTCAAATTATAGAGTTTCAAACATCTAGTTTAGGTTTTGATTTAGAAAATCAAATTTGGGCCCAAGTAGACAATAATAATGTACCCCTACAAAAAAGCTTTCAAGTTTCGTCTGGTTTTATTTTCAACAAAAATAAATGGAAAATTGACATTGAACCCTACATTAAAAACATAAGCGGAA
Organism: uncultured Tenacibaculum sp.; assembly: GCA_965364955.1. Taxonomy (GTDB): domain Bacteria; phylum Bacteroidota; class Bacteroidia; order Flavobacteriales; family Flavobacteriaceae; genus Polaribacter. The sequence goes on from CBDTZS010000009.1 coordinate 10,946, forward strand.
TGACTTCACAAACAAGAGGTTATAATGATCAAACAACTGATTTCTCAAAAGGAAAAGGTAAAATTTTTGGGATTGATTTTCTTGTAAATAAAAGATTTGGTAATTACAGAACATGGATCAATTATTCATATACTAAGAATCAATTTAAATTTATAGATTTAGAAAATAAGTTTTTTCCTGCCAACCATGATATTACTAATTATTTTTCATGGTCACATGCATTTAAATATAATAACTATGAATTTTCACTTGGTTGGAATCATAGAACAGGTAACCCATATACTGCCGTTCATGAATTTATAATTAATCCAAACAATGGATCACCAACCATTGTTTTAGATACTGACAATATAAATGCAAAACGTTTACCTAAATATCATCGTTTAGACGGATCTATAACCTATTCATTTAATTTTTCTGAAAAATGGAAAGGGAAGTTTGGTCTCTCTATTTTAAATATTTATAACAAGAAAAACATTCTAAATAGATCCTATACTGCAGTACCTATTGTAAACAACAATGCCATAACTTACCAACTGGGTCAGGTTGATAAAATATCTTTAGGTACAACTCCTAATTTAGTATTTAGAGTAAGTTTTTAAAAATAAAAGCCTCACAATATTGTGAGGCTTTTATTTTAATAATTTCTATATTTTTTTGTCTCTTCAAAAACGTGTTCAAGAATTTTCTTTTCTTTTTTATCAAACTCCATTTTACGTCTTTTCATTACAACCTCAGCCACTTCAAAAACCTTATTTGTTTTATACTCTGTAAAACCAGAGGCCCCTCCCCAACTATAAGATGGTACAAAGTTTCTTGGAAACCCACTACCAAAAATATTAGCTGAAACTCCAATCACTGTTCCTGTATTAAACATTGTGTTAATTCCGCATTTAGAATGATCTCCCATCATTAAACCACAAAATTGTAATCCTGTTTTAGCAAAACGCTCCGTTTCGTAACTCCACAATTTTACTTCTGCGTAATTATTTTTTAAATTAGAGTTATTTGTATCAGCTCCTATATTACACCATTCACCTATGACTGAATTACCTAAATACCCTTCATGTCCTTTACTAGAATACCCCATTAAAACAGTATTATTAACTTCTCCTCCTACCTTACAATAAGGACCTAAAGTTGTTGCTCCATATACTTTTGCTCCCATTTTTAATACTGATTTTTCACACATAGCTAACGCTCCTCTAACAAGAACACCTTCCATAACTTCAGCATCTTTACCAATGTATATTGGTCCATTTGACGCATTCAAAGTAGCAAACGTTAACTTTGCTCCTTCTTCTATAAAAATATCATCTTTATTTATGTAGTTAACTGTTTCTGGTATAGGTTCTGATGTTCTTCCCTCAGTAATTAAGTCAAAATCATTTCTGATAGCTTTGTCATTTAATGAAAAAATATCCCAAGTATTTTTTATTTGAATAATATCATCTTCAAATTCAATTTGTTCGTAAGAAGAAAAATCGACCTCTTCTTGTGTATCTACCGTATAAAAAGCAATAACATCTTCTTCTTTGAAAATAGCTTGATTTACTTTTAAACTCTTCACTTTTTCTACGAGTGATTCCGTAGGTAAAAAAGAAGCATTTAATAATATATTTTCTTCCATTTCAACCATCGGATATTTTTCTTCTAAATACTCTTCAGTTATAGTTGTCGTTGTTAAACCTAAGTGCTTTTCCCACTTTTCTCTAATGGTTAAAATACCTACTCTTATATCGGCAACAGGTTTAGTATATGTAAATGGCAATAATGCATTACGAACATCTCCGTCAAACAAAATGTAATTCATCTTATGATTCTAATTTTTACAAATATAAAATATTGATACTTAATTATAAGCAGAACAAGGTGCTATTATTTCACATAAAAACAGCTCAAAAACAATAAACACCCTACAAATAACTACAAAAACTACATAAACAACAATTTTAAACTTATGCCCTTATGAATCGACGATCTATAAAACATAATACGTTTAGAACAACGAACTATTTACAATTCATCTACTAGTATAAATATTAATATTACTTTTGCTTTATGAAAAAAATTTTAGCTTTAATTATTGGTGTTATTTTATTAATTGCTAGTTTATATTATGCTTTTATATATTATGTGCCATATAGCGAAGGTGTTCGCTCTGGTGAATTGATAAAAATAAGTCACAAAGGTGTTCTAACCAAAACTTGGGAAGGTGAAATTAGCCAAGGTATTTCTGGTGCACAAATTTTTTCTTTTTCTGTTGAAAATCATGAACAGCAAGTAATTAGCGATTTACAAAAATTTCAAGGCCGTTATGTAAAAGTAACTTATAAAGAACGTTTCGACACTTACTTTTGGTTAGGTGACACTAAATATTTTATTACTAAAGTAACCGAAGAAGTTTCACCACACTTTAGAGGTTTAAATCCAACAAATGAACAATAAAACGTACAAAAAGGCAAAAGATACACGTATTACAATTTCAGAACTAATGTTACCTTCTCATGCTAATTTTAGTGGTAAAATTCATGGAGGCTATATTTTATCACTACTTGATCAAATAGCCTTTGCTTGTGCTTCTAAACATTCTGGTGAATATTGTGTTACAGCCTCAGTAGATACTGTAGATTTTTTAAACCCGGTTGAAGTTGGTGAATTGGTTACCATGCAAGCCTCTATTAATTATGTAGGTAAAACTTCTATGGTTGTAGGTATTCGTGTTGAAGCAGAAAATATTAGAACAGGTAAAAAGAAACATTGCAATTCATCTTACTTTACCATGGTCGCTAAAGATGAGGAAGGAAAAAGTATTCAAGTACCTGGTTTAACTATAAATAATGACAATGAAGTTCGCCGTTTTTTAAAAGCGGTGAAGCGTATTGAAATGAAAAGGAAACGTCAAGATGAATTTGACCATGAAGACTTTATTTCTCAAAACTATATTAAAGGTTTAGATAATTATAATATAAAAATTGAATTATAATTTATGCCTGAAATCATAGATTTAAGTCAAGAAATTTTTGAAGGAATGCCTGTCTATAAAAGTCTTCCTCAAGTAAAAATGTCGGTTCACAATACACATGAAGAATGGGACAATATTGAAAACCCAACAACTAAAACTGCTGCCGTTTACAAACTCGAAATGGGAGAACATACTGGTACTCATGTTGATGCTTTAAACCACATGGCAGCCGAGTATAAAGAGGATTCTATTGATAGAATGCCCCTTTCTATGTTTTATACAGAAGGAATTTGCTTAGATTTTTCTCACAAAAAATTACAAGAATTAATTACCTCTAAAGAAATTCAAACAGCTTTATCTAAAAGTGCTTTAACAATAAAAAAAGGTGATACTGTTCTTTTATATACCGATCATTATCGCAAACACTTTAATACTGACAATTGGGGTAAAGGCCCTGGCGTTACAGCCGAATGTGCTCGCTGGTTGGGTGAACAAAAAATTGCTGCTTTTGGAGTTGAAACAATGTCACCAGGAGTTCCTAAGGTTTCAAATAAAGAAGTTCATCATATTTGTGGAGAGTTAAAGTTTACACATTATGAAAACATGATAAATTTATATAAATTAATAGGTAGAAATCGATTTCGTTTTATCGGACTTCCTTTAAAAATAAGAGGTGGTACTGGCTCTCCCGTTAGAGCTGTTGCTATTTTCGAATAAAAAAACCCGAAGTTTAAAACTTCGGATTTTTAGTTATCTCCTAAAACATCTTTAAAAATATTAAAGCGATATTTTTTATCTTAAAAATTATTGTAATCCAATAAAGTTCCTGCCAATTGTAATAGTTGTAATTCAGCATTTTTAGCGGTGTATTTTGCGCTACTTACACTTAATTCCGCATTGATTAAATTAACTTGAGCTTGACGAAAATCTATCGAAGTAATTTGCCCTAATTTATAGCGTTCATTAGTACGCTCAAAATTAAGCTTATTCGTAATTACATTCTTTTCCTGAACTTGTAATGAAAATAATGCATTCTGATATGTTTCCCAAGCATTATTTACATCTCTTTCTAATCGCTCTTCTTGCTGTAATTTTTGAATACCTACAGTTTCTAAAGCAATTTTTGCATTGGTAACATTTATTTTTGTTTTCCCTCCATCAAAAATATTCCATGATAAATTTACTCCTGCATTTAAACCTGTTTGTGTATTAGAAATTGGACTAAACGGACTTGTTGCATCATTATTACTTTTATTCCATGCATATGAACTTGTTAAACCTACATTTGGCATCCAACCAGATTTATTAATTTTAATATCTAATTGCCTTAACTCAATATTCTTTTTTGTTTGCAATAAACTAGCATTATTAGTCTTTGCCTTTTCTAACACATCAATTAAATTCAAATCAATAGCATAAACAACGTTTTTATCAACTTTTACATCGGTATTAACATTTCTACCCAGTACTACATTTAAATCTCTCTTTGCGTTTGCTAATAACCTTTTTCCGTTTATATAAGTGATACTGTCATTATTAACATCTACTTCTGCATTTAACACATCAAGCTTCGTATTCTGACCATAATCAAAACTATACACTGCTCTTTGCAAACGTTTTTTAGAAATATTTAATGTTACTTTCTGTGTTGCTTCATTTTCGCTTAATCGCCCTACTTCATAATAGGCTAAAAACAAAGTTGTCAATGTATTTTCTATTACTTGGCGTGCTTGTAATTCAGTTAAATTATACGCTTCTTTTAAACGTTTAAAAGTGTTTTGCCTATTAAACCCGTTAAAGATGGTATAGTTTAAACCTATGGAAGCATTGTACGACTTAGATTCTGCTCCGGTAACTGAATTTACAGAGCCATCTTGAAATTTACTATCAGTATCTCTACTGCTATAACTAGCTCCCGTATTCCCTGTTACTGTTGGTAAATAACCACTATTATATATACTCTTATTGTTTTTAGCTGTTTCTAAATTGTTTTTGGTTACTCTTATATCATAATTGTTCTTAAGAGTCATTTCAACTGCTTTTTCTTTGGATAAAATTTCTTGTCCATTTATAGAAAAACTAACCACTAAGCTCAAAAATCCACTAATTATATATTTATTTATTTGATTCATGCTATATTAATTTTTATAAATCTTCATGTTCCGCTTCTAACTCAATAATTGCTCTTTCTACTTCTTCTCTATTTGGTTTTTTACCATTCCAAAGCCATTTTACATATACTTTAGAATAGTTTGAAATAGACAATAAAACAGGCAATGTTAACAAGGTTAAAAAAGTCGCTATTACAATTCCATAAGCTATTGATATTGCCATCGGTATTAAAAACTGAGCTTGTCTACTGGTTTCAAAAATTAACGGAGCTAAACCTGCTACGGTTGTTATTGTTGTTAAAAATATTGCTCTAAATCTTGATTTACCAGCTGCGAACAGCGCCTCTTCATACTCCATTCCTTCCTTTAGATAACTGTTGAACTTACTAATAAGTACCAAGCCATCATTAACCATAATTCCTATTAATGCAATAATTCCTAAAAGCGATAATATGTTTACTGCAAAACCATGAAACCAATGTCCCCAGGCAACACCAATTAAACTAAAAGGCACCATAAGTAATAACATGAATGGTTGCCCGTACGATCGGAATGTAAACACAATAACAATATAAATAAGTAATAAAATTATTGGTCCTACTAAAGCTGCTGAACTAGAAACTTTAGAAGCTTCCCTGTTTTGACCTTCATATAAGGCTGTTATTGATGGGTACTTTGCTTTTATTTTTGGCATTACACGTTGTTTTATATCATCTAAAACATCTGTAGCACTAGCTTCTGCCCCTTTTAAATCAGCATCAATTTTTATTTCTCGTTGCCCTTCTAAGTGATTTATCGATATCTCTCCTCGCTCAATTTGATAACTTGCAATTTCGGAAAATGGCACTTTAGTACCAGATATCGTACTAATTCGCATGTCATCTAAATTTTTAATAGACGAACGTTCTTCTCTATCGTATCGAACCCAAACTCTTATTTCATCTTGACCTCTTTGAAAACGTTGTACTTGTAGTCCGAAAAAACCACTTCGTACTTGACGCATTACATCTCGTAATGTTAAACCTAATAGGTATGCATTATCTTTCAGTTTAATTTTAATTTCCTTTATTCCTTGCGGATCATTATCAGTAACATCTTTTAAATCTTGATTTTTATTTAATTCATATTTTAACTCATCTTTAGCTGCTTTTAATTCAGTTATATTATTACTCAATAAAGAAACTGAAACAGGGCTTCCACCGAAATTACCTCCAGAACCAAAAGTTAACGCTTCTATTCCGTATATTTTACCTACACGTTCGCGGATAGCATTCGTTATTTCTCTAGAACTAAAACTACGCTGTTCTCCTGGTAAAAGATTAATACGAAGTGATGCATTAGATGTTCCTGGCCCTACTCTCTTGGTAATATTATCAACAACAGACTCATTATCAAACCCATATTTCTCAGTAAATTCTTTCTCTACAGCCCAAACCTTATTTTCAATATCTGAAATAATACTATCAGTTATTACCTCATTAGTTCCTTGTGGCATGGTTAAATTAATAGCAACTCTATCACTTGCTATCGATGGAAAAAAAGTTCCTTTAATTATTCCTCCTTCAAAAGCTCCTATTGTAATCATAAACAAAGCAACAGGAATTACCAAACCAAAAAACTTGTTATTTAATACAAATTTTAATGCGGGTGCATATAATTTATCACGCATAAAATCCATTAACTGTTCTGCATATTTATTAAAAGTATATAACTTTTGATCTCTATGTAATGCTTTAGAATGCGCAACGTGGGCTGGTAAAATAATTAAAGCTTCAACTAAGGATACAATTAATGTAAGTGTTACAACTGTAGCAACTTCACTAAAAAACTCGCCTATTCTTCCATCTAAGAAAAAGAATACTGAAAAGGCTAGAATAGTTGTTATAATTGCAGAAACAATAGGAGGAATTACCTCCATAGTTCCGTCAATGGCTGCACGAATTGGTGATTTTCCTTTTTCATAATGATGATAAATATTTTCTGAAATTACAATACCATCATCTACCAAAATACCAATTACGATAATCATACCGAATAAAGATAATACGTTAATTGTTACGTCAAAATAACCTGCTAGCATAAACATTCCGAAAAACGCAACTGGTAAACCTGCTGCAACCCAAAATGCCAATCTTGGACGTAAGAATAATGATAAAAACAACATTACCAATAGCATACCTTGCCATGCATTTTTAAATAACAGCTCTGTACGTTGGTTTAATGTAATTGAAGAATCTCTAGTAATTGCAATTTCTACATTATCATGTTGCTCATTAAATGTATCAATATATCCATTTATTTTCTCTGCAGATGATAATAAATCTTCGTTATTCGTATTACTTACTTGAACACGTACTGATAAATTTCCGTTATAATAACTTTTGTTTGGGTTCTCATTCCATCTATCAGTAACCGTAGCTACATCTTTTAATCGAATAATTCTTCCAGACGCATCAGCTCTTACCACTAAATTATCTATTTCATCTCCGTAATACAATCGGTTGTTAGCTCTAATTAAATATTCTTCTGCAATTGTTTTTACAGAGCCACCAGTTGTAATAATGTTTTCTGATGAAACTGCTGTTGCAACCTGTTGAAAAGTTAAATTATAAGCTAATAAATCATTCTCACGAACAGCTATTTCAATTTCCTCACTAGGATACCCTGTAATAGAAATTTGAGAAATTCCGTCTATTCTACGTAAGTCATTTTCAACATCTCTAGTAATCTGTTTAAGTGTTTTTAAAGAAATACTTTTTCCTGTAACCACAAAACTTACTGTTTCCGCTACGCTTTCAATTTTAGCAACTACAGCAGGTTCCATTCCAGAAGGAAAATTAGGAACTTTATCTACTGCGTTTTTTACTTCCGCTAAAATATTATTAATGTCGTAACCTTTTAAAGTTTCAACAGAAATTGATGCGGTGTTTTCTGATGAAGTAGATGTAACTCTATCAACACCTATTAAACCTTTTAAGTTGTCTTCTATTTTCAAGACAACTCCCTCTTCCATTTCTTGAGGTGATGCGCCAGGATATGCAACATTTATACTAATAAACTTCGCATCTGTTTGTGGAAAAAAAGAAGATTTTAAATTTGAATATCCTAAACTTCCTAACAACACAAAAGCAATGATAATAATATTTACCGCAACAGGGTATTTTATAAAATATGCTATAACTTTTTTCATTATTTACTCTGTTTTTGCATTATTTTGTTCCGAAAAAATTTTCACGGGCATTCCTGCATAAGCACCTGTTATTGGTTTAGATACTAATTGCATATCATTTTTTAATCCCTTTACAACAACAGTATTTTCATTAAAATGCACTGTATTAATTTTGACTAAATCTAATACACTGTCTTTTACAACATAAACAAATTTATTTTCTATTAATAGCTTTCTGTTTACCTCTATAGCGTCTACTGCTGTTTTTACAGGTACGTTAGCTTCTAAATACATTCCTTCTCTTAAATTTTTTCCTTTTACTTCTATAAACAACTGAACAGTTTGAGAGTTTTGATCTATTTTTCCATTAACCCTAGAAACTTTCCCTGACCAAGTTTTTGTTTTCTCTAAATTTTGAAGAGCCACAGTTTTACCTATTTGTAAAACATCTGCAAAACCAGCATTAACAGATAATGGTAATTCAAATACTGATAAATCAATAAATTCTCCCATTTTCTGCCCTATCCTTACTAAGGTTCCGTTTGTAACCAATGTTTCTGTTAAAACACCTTTAAAAGGAGCTCTAAGATTATATTTAGCTAGCTTAGCCTCTAAATTTTTTAAATTATAAAATGTAGTATATATATTCTTTCCTGTTATAAAGTATTTTTCTTTATCAGAACTAGTATTAGGTAGTGGTTGTACCGACTTATTAATATCATAATTCTTTAAATAAGAATTCCATTTTTCAAAAGAGTCTGGATAATCTAACCTGACATCTGGCATAATTGAAGCAATTAAATTTTGTAAAGAACTTCTTTGAGATTGAATAGATGCGTAAAATTCCTGACTATTAATTCTTAATAATGTTTGTCCTTTATTATATGAGACTCCTGCTCTAAAATCTTTTCCTGTAGGCCTTAAAACTCCTTGCACTTCTGAATAAATATCAACTTTATTTTTAGCTACTAAATTTCCGTTTACTGAAATTACAATTGCCACATCTCCATTTTTAACTTCTTTAACAAAAACTGTTTTTTCAACTTTTGTTACTTTACGCTCAGGCTTCTTTTTGCTATTTTTAAAATAACTAGATATTAAAGATGCTACTAAAAGCACTATAATTCCTGCTCCTACAATAATTAATTTTCTCATGTTTTATTATTTAGTTGTCACTACAACTTTTAGTTGATTTTTTTATTAAATTATCTTGTACTTTTTTAATTGTATTAATTGCTTTAGCAATTTCTTCATCTGAAATATTTTCTTGCAATGAAATTGCAAAACTTTTCATAATTGGTAAAGTTTCTTCTAGTAATAGCTCTCCTTTTTTAGTTAAATGAATATTATTAATTCGTCTATCTGATTTAGACAAAATCCTAGCTACTAAATTTTTCTTTTCCATTGTATTAATCAACCGAGTTAAAGATGTTTTATCTCTACCTGTTAAAAAAGCAAGTTCTTGCTGTGGAAGTCCATTCTTACCTTTCAATCTTTTTAAAACAATAAATTGAATCTTTGTTAGACTAATATTTTTCTCAAAAAAAATATCTTGAATATGATTATCAATCATTTTCATTGTTTTGCCTAACCACGGAGCTAGTGTATTTTCAATATCCATATTCATATTTAATATTAGATGCAAAATTAATCCAAAAGATTAATTTAGTTGCATATGCAACTAGTTAATTTTGTGTTAAAAAAAACCCGAAATTATTAATTTCGGGTTTTAGCTTTATTTAATTTAAGTATTACTTAGTCAAGTACATTTTTCTTCTTGAATATAAGTCGTAGAATTGATCATCTTTTAAATCATCAATAAATAAAATACTTTCTCCTGTTGATTTCATTTCTGGACCTAATTGTTTATTTACATTCGGAAATTTATTGAATGAAAAAACTGGTTGCTTTATAGCATAACCTTCTAACTGAGGATTAAAAACAAAGTCTGTTACCTTATTTTCTCCTAACATTACCTTAGTAGCATAGTTAACATAAGGCTCTTTATATGCTTTTGCAATAAAAGGAACTGTACGAGAAGCTCTTGGATTTGCTTCAATAATATAAACAATGTCATTTTTTATAGCAAACTGAACATTGATTAAACCAACAGTTTTCAACTCTAAAGCAATTGTTTTTGTATGGTCTTTTATTTGTTGCATTACCAAATCACCTAAATTAAAGGCTGGTAAGGTTGCATTTGAATCACCTGAATGAACCCCACAAGGTTCTATATGCTCCATTATTCCAATAATTTGCACGTTTTCACCGTCACAAATTGCATCAGCTTCTGCTTCAATTGCCCCATCTAAATAATGATCTAATAATAATTTATTACCAGGCATTCTTCTTAACAAGTCAACAACATGCTCTATTAATTCTTCTTTATTGATAACAATTTTCATTCCCTGCCCACCTAAAACATAAGAAGGTCTTACTAAGATTGGGAAATCTAATTCATCAGCTAACACTAAAGCTTCGTCTGCAGTTTCAGCAATTCCAAATTCCGGAAATGGAATATTATTTTTCATCAAAAGATCAGAAAAACTCCCTCTATCTTCCGCTAAATCTAAAGCTTCAAAACTAGTTCCTAAAATCTTGATTCCGTATTTCGTTAACTTTTCAGCAAGTTTTAAGGCTGTTTGTCCTCCTAATTGAACAATAACACCTTCAGGTTTTTCATGCTTTATGATATCATAAATATGTTCCCAAAAAACAGGTTCGAAATATAATTTATCAGCTGTATCAAAATCTGTTGAAACAGTTTCAGGATTACAGTTAATCATAATGGTTTCATAGCCGCATTCAGCAGCAGCTAAAATTCCATGAACACAACAGTAATCAAATTCAATTCCTTGTCCGATACGGTTTGGTCCTGAACCTAAAACAATTACTTTCTTCTTCGTTGTAACTTCACTTTCATTTGCCACAACTGTAGCTCCTTTTTTAGTTACAATATCATTTTCAAAAGTTGAGTAATAATAAGGAGTTTTCGCTTTAAATTCAGCAGCACAGGTATCAACTAACTTGTAAACTCTATTAATATTTAACTCTTCTCTTTTCTTATATACTTGACTTTCTAAACATTTTAACATATGTGCAATCTGACGATCTCCATATCCTTTTTGTTTTGCCTCTAGTAATAAATCTCTATCAAGCGTATCAACAGTATATTTAGAAATTTCTTTTTCAATTTCATGTAACTCTTCATATTGCTTTAAAAACCACATATCAATCTGTGTGATTTCATGGATTTTACTCAACGGAATCCCCATTTTAATCGCGTCATAAATAATAAAGACACGATCCCAAGAAGCGTGTGTTAACTTATCTATAATTTCATCGTAATTTCTATTCTCCTTTCCGTCAGCACCTAAACCATTACGTTTAATCTCAAGAGATTGTGTTGCTTTATGTAATGCTTCTTGAAACGAACGCCCAATTCCCATTACCTCTCCAACAGACTTCATTTGTAAACCTAAAGTTCTATCAGAACCTTCAAATTTATCAAAGTTCCATCGTGGAATTTTCACAATTACATAATCTAAAGTTGGCTCAAACAATGCCGATGTAGATTTTGTAATTTGGTTCTCTAATTCATCTAAATGATAGCCTAAAGCTAATTTAGTCGCAATTTTTGCAATAGGATACCCTGTTGCTTTACTTGCCAATGCTGAAGAACGCGATACACGTGGGTTGATTTCAATAGCAATTATATCTTCTTTTTCATCTGGAGAAATAGCGAACTGTACATTACATCCTCCTGAAAAATCACCAATACTACGCATCATATGGATAGCCATATCACGCATTTTTTGGAATGTTTTATCAGAAAGTGTCATTGCAGGAGCTACTGTAATAGAATCTCCTGTATGAATTCCAATCGGATCCATATTTTCAATTGAACAAATAATAACAACATTATTATTTGCATCTCTCAGTAATTCTAATTCATATTCTTTCCAACCTATAAGTGCTTTATCAATCATTACCTCATGAATAGGAGAAACCTCTAATCCACGGGTTAATAACTCATCAAAATCTTCTTCTTTATGAACAAAGGAAGCTCCTTCTCCTCCTAAAGTAAACGAGGCTCTAATTATTAAAGGAAATCCAAATTCTTGCGCAATTTCTTTTCCTTTTAAGAAAGAAGTTGCCGTTGCTTGAGGTGCCATTGGAATATCAATGTCTATCATCAAGTTTCTAAACTTTTCACGATCTTCTGTAATATTAATAGCATCAATATCAACACCGATAAGCTCTACACCAAAATCTTTCCAAATTCCTTTTTCATCTGCCTCAATACATAAATTTAATGCTGTTTGACCCCCCATAGTTGGTAAAACTGCATCGATTTGCGGATGTTCTTTTAAAATCTGTATTAATGATTTTGTATTTAAAGGTAAAAGATACACATGATCAGCCATTGAAGGATCTGTCATGATCGTTGCAGGGTTCGAATTGATTAAAATAGTTTCAATTCCATCTTCACGTAAAGAACGCAAAGCTTGTGTTCCAGCATAATCAAACTCACAGGCTTGTCCAATAACGATTGGCCCAGATCCGATTATTAAAATAGATTTAAGGTTTTGATTTTTAGGCATTTTGTTTGTTGTGTTGTGTTGTTGGCAAAATAAAAAAAGGTTATATACAAAAAAGGTGTTACTAAAAAATAGTAACACCTAATATATTAACAATTGTTAATCATTATTTTTTTGGTCTTGGAGCTGAAGAAACACTTAAGTTTTTTCTTCCTTTAGCTCTTCTTCTAGCTAAAACTTTACGTCCATTAGCAGATGCCATTCTTTCTCTGAAACCGTGTTTGTTTCTTCTTTTTCTCTTCGATGGTTGGTAAGTTCTTTTCGGCATTATTTATATTTTTAAAAATAGTCTTTAATTATAAGTTGCTTTTATGAAATTGCGTCTGCTAAAAGCGTCCGCAAATATACAACAGTTTTTTTGTCTGACAAATACTAGTTTTATTTTTTTTAAATATTTTTTGACTTCACAAAAATAGGCAATTTTTATATATCTTTTTTCACTTTTTTATTTGTTGGAATAGCTAGACTTCTTACTTTTGCCCAAACCTAACAATACCATGAACAACACTAAATACGTTTTTGTAACAGGAGGCGTAACTTCATCACTAGGAAAAGGAATCATTGCTGCTTCTTTAGCTAAATTATTACAGCAAAGAGGTTTCTCTGTGACCATCCAAAAATTAGATCCGTATATTAATATTGACCCAGGAACATTAAATCCGTATGAACACGGTGAATGTTATGTTACTGATGATGGGGCTGAAACGGATTTAGACCTAGGACATTATGAACGTTTTTTAAACATTCCAACTTCACAAGCGAACAACGTTACTACAGGAAAGATTTATCAATCTGTAATAAACAAAGAACGTAAAGGTGAATTTTTAGGAAAAACAGTTCAGATAATCCCACATATTACTGATGAAATTAAACACCGTATTCAAATTTTAGGAAATACGGGTGATTATGATATTGTTATTACCGAAATAGGCGGAACTGTTGGTGATATTGAATCATTACCATACATAGAGGCTGTTCGTCAATTACAATGGGAATTAGGAAATGACAACGTTATTGTTGTTCATTTAACTCTTGTACCTTATTTAGCTGCGGCTGGTGAATTAAAAACGAAACCTACGCAACACTCTGTAAAAACATTAATGCAAAGTGGTATAAGTCCAGATATTTTAGTGTGTCGTTCTGAACATGAAATAAACGATACTATTAAACGTAAACTAGCATTATTCTGTAATGTTAAAAAGCAAGACGTAATTCAGTCTTTAGATGCAGAGACTATTTACGATGTGCCTAATTTAATGTTTAAAGAAGGTTTAGATTATGTGGTTTTAGATAAATTAAACTTATCTACTCGTAAACAACCGAAGTTAAAAGCTTGGAATCAGTTTTTAGAGCGTCATAAGAACCCTACTTCTACCATTGAAATTGGTTTGGTTGGTAAATATGTTGAATTACATGATTCATACAAATCAATTACTGAATCTTTTATTCATGCCGGAGCTTCAAATAAAACGAAAGTTAAAGTTCGTTGGATACACTCTGAAGAGTTAACGCCTGAAAATGCAGCCTCGATGTTAGAGGGTTTAAATGGTGTTTTAGTTGCTCCTGGATTTGGAGATCGTGGAATTGAAGGTAAAATTGCTGCGGTACAATATGTACGTGAAAATAACATTCCTTTTTTAGGTATTTGTTTAGGTATGCAAATGGCTGTTATTGAATACTCTCGTAATGTTTTAGGTTTAAAAGAGGCTAGTTCAACTGAAATGAACGAAAAAACAGTGCATCCTGTTATTAATTTAATGGAAGAACAAAAAGACGTTACCGAAAAAGGTGGAACAATGCGTTTAGGTGCTTGGGATTGTGAAATAATTGAAGATTCTAAAGTATTTGAAGCTTATAAATCGAAATTAATTAGCGAACGCCATCGTCATAGATATGAATACAATAACGATTATAAAGAACAATTAGAAAACGCTGGATTAAAAGCTACAGGAATTAATCCAAAAACAGGATTGGTTGAAATTGTTGAAATACCTGCTCACCCTTGGTTTGTTGGTGTGCAATATCATCCAGAATATAAAAGTACCGTGTTAAATCCACACCCGTTGTTTGTAAGTTTTATAAAGGCTGCTTTAAAGCAATCAAAAAAATAAATTTAAAATCCTGTAATTTTTAATTACAGGATTTTTTTTCAACAAGTTGGAACACTGTTTGAACTACAACCCTTATCAAAATTAATCACAGTAAAATCTCATAAAATCTATAGGTTTTACTACATTTGTCGGGTTTTTCAATTATGAGAAAAACAAAAAATGACAAGTTGACATTATAATACATATCAATGGAACAAAAAAAATTTGATTTAAATTCCTTTATAGGAATGCTTTTATTAGGAGGAATATTACTTTGGTGGATGAACAGTCGTAAACCAGAAGTAACCCCTGAAATAACTACACAAACAGAACAAGTTTCTGAAGCTTCAATAGTTCAAAACAGTTTAACTGAAACGCCAGTCTTAAATGATTCGTTACAGCAAATTGCTTTAAAAAATAAACTAGGTGCTTTTGCTTACGGCGCTTCAACAAGTAAAGATGGGAATACTTCTATAGAGAATGATCTTCTTAAATTAACTATTGATAATAAAGGTGGGCAAATTACGGAAGCTTTAATTAAAAACTTCAAAACATACGATTCGCTTCCGTTATACTTAGTAAAAGATAAAAATGCCTCTTTTAATATTAATTTCGGTACTACTGATAATCGTATTTTAAATACTAAAGATTTACTTTTTACTCCTACATTAACTAAAAAAGGAGATACTCAAATACTTTCTATGAAGTTGAAAGTATCAGAAGATAAGTTTTTAGAATATCGTTACGAGATTAAAAAAGATGATTACCGTGTTGGTTTCGCTGTTCGTTCTCAAGGATTAAACTCTGTAATAAACAGTTCTCAAGCTGTTAATTTAGATTGGAGTTTAAAAGGTTTTAGACATGAAAAAAGTTTAAAAACTGAAAACATGTACTCATACTATTATTACAAAGCGGATACTGATGTTGACTACTTACAAATGAATGATGATGAAGTTGTAAGTGATGTAGATTGGGTTGCATATAAACAACACTTCTTTTCAACAATTTTATCTTCAGATACACCTTTTAATGATGCAAGCCTAAAATCAATTGATTTTGCAGGTGAAGAAAAAGACACTGTATTCACAAAAACGTATAGTTTAAAAACTCCTTTAGCGTTAACTAATGGAGAGTTAAATTATAATATGCAATGGTTTTACGGACCTACAAACTATAATATATTAAAAACATACGAAGGAACTAGTTTAAATGAAATTGCCGATTTAGGTTGGGGAATTTTTGGTTTCTTAAATCGTACAGTATTTTACCCCGTATTTAATTTATTAAAAGGTTTCATTGGTAACTTCGGGTTAATCATCATTTTAATGACGATTATCGTTCGTATTATCATGTCTCCTGTACTTTACAAGTCATACTTATCAAGTGCTAAAATGAAAGTGATTCGTCCAGAAATGGAAGAAATCAACAAAAAATACCCTGGTAAAGAAAACGCAATGAAACGTCAGCAAGAAACGATGGCGGTGCAACGAAAAGCCGGAGTAAACATGATGTCTGGTTGTATTCCTGCTTTATTGCAAATGCCCGTATTCTTTGCTTTATTTAAGTTTTTTCCAACAAATATTGACTTTAGGCAAAAAAGCTTCTTGTGGGCAAATGATTTATCATCATATGATATGATATATCAATTACCTTTTAAGATTCCTTTTTATGGAGATCACGTAAGTTTATTTCCAATATTAGCTTCTATTGCTATTTTCTTTTACATGAAAATGAATCAAAGTCAACAAGCAAACATGCAAGCACCAACGCAAGAAGGTATGCCTGACATGGGGAAAATGATGAAGTATATGATTTACTTCTCTCCTATTATGATGTTATTCTTCTTTAATAATTATGCAAGTGGATTAAGTTTATATTATTTCATATCTAACTTATTAACGATCATAATTATGCTAGTTATTAAAAACTATGTAATTGATGAAGATAAGATTCATGCCAAAATTGAAGAAAACAAAAAGAAGCCTGAAAAAGCTAAAAGCAAGTTCCGCGAACGTTTAGATGGAGCAATGAAACAAGCTCAAGAGCAACAAGCAGCTCAAAAAAAAGCTAAGAAAAAATAATTCAATTATTTAAAGAATAAAAAAGGTCGCTATTTAGCGACCTTTTTTATTTAACACTCTTTTAACTAAACAATATTAAACCTTTAAAGAACTTTGCTGTCTTATCTCTTATTATCTAATTAAATATTCAATGAAAAAAATTATACTTATTATCGCTGTATTCCTTTCTATTTCAGCAATTGCCCAAAAACCTACTCGAGGTAATAC
This sequence comes from uncultured Tenacibaculum sp., assembly GCA_965364955.1. GTDB lineage: Bacteria > Bacteroidota > Bacteroidia > Flavobacteriales > Flavobacteriaceae > Polaribacter. The sequence goes on from CBDTZS010000009.1 coordinate 28,170, forward strand.
CTCTAAAATAACTTTAACAGGTAAAGTTATTGAAGCTAATTCTAAACAACCATTAGAATATGCAACCTTGGTTTTAACTCATTTAAAAAACAAACGCGTTTCTGGTGGAATAACTGACGCAAAAGGAAATTTCTCTATTGAAGTTTCTAAAGGAGAATATGCTCTAAAAGTAGAATTCATAGGTTTTAAAACTAAAAAACTAGAGAACAAACAATTAACAGAAAACACGAATCTTGGTACAATTATACTTTCTGAAAATGCAGAAACCTTAGATGAAGTAGAAATCATTGCAGAAAAATCTACCGTAGAGATTCGTTTAGATAAGAAGATTTATAATGTAGGTAAAGACATGACTGTAAAAGGCGGAACAGCTTCTGATGTCTTAGATAACGTTCCATCTGTAAGTGTAGATGCGCAAGGCGCAGTTAGTTTAAGAGGAAGTGAAAACGTACGTATTCTTATTGACGGAAAACCTTCAGCTTTAGTTGGTTTAACAGGAACAGATGCTTTAAGAAACCTTCCTGCTGACGCTATTGAAAAAGTAGAAGTTATTACATCTCCATCTGCACGTTATGATGCTGAAGGAACTGCTGGTATTTTAAATATTATTCTAAGAAAAGGAAAAATCACAGGTTTTAACGGCTCTGTAAACCTTACCGTTGGAAATCCAGACATGCTTAGATTTGCACCAAACCTAAACTATCGCACAAAAAAAATTAACCTGTTTTCAAACATTGGGTATTCTTACCGAAAAGGACCAGGAAATTCATTTTCTAAATTCTCATATATAAACAAAATAACTGATGGAATAGACAGTACACAAATAGAAGACAGGACTTTTGATAGAGAGAATAAAAACTTTAATGCATCTCTAGGTTTAGAATATTACCTTTCTAAAAAAAGTTCTATAACAGGTTCTTTCTTTTATCGTAAATCTAAAGGAAATGATATTGCAACTAACCTAACAGATAGATATCTATTTGAAGATCCGACATTACCTTTATTTAATGAAATACGAGTTGAAACTGAAAAAGAAGATGGTACTGACAAACAATATTCTTTAAATTACACCAATAATTTTGATGGCAAAGGTAAAAAGCTAATTATTGATTTACAATATAGTAATAGTAATGAAGTTGAAAATTCACCTGTTTCAGAAAATAACGTCTTAATAGAACAAAATTCACAAATAACTAATTCAGAAGATTATTTAATACAGATAGACTATGTGTTACCTATCGGTGAAAATAGTCAATTAGAATTAGGTCATAAATCAACTTTACAAGATTTATTTTCTGATTTTAAAGTGCGCGATGGTAATGGTAATCCTCTACAGAATGACCCCTCAAATGCTATCGATTTTAAACAAAATATTTATGCTTTCTATACACAGTATGGAAATAAAATAAACAAGTTTTCCTACTTGTTAGGCTTACGTACAGAGATTACGGATATAGATTTAAAAGTTCTAACAGATAATACTTTTTCTGATAAAAATTATACAGAATGGTTTCCTACTGTAAATTTAGGTTATGAATTAAATGATTCTGATAACCTAACCTTAGGTTATAGCAGACGTTTAAGAAGACCACGTCACTGGTTTTTAAATCCATTTGAATCTCGTAGTTCAGCTACTAATATTTTTAAAGGGAATCCGGATATAAATCCAACATTTACAAGCTCTTTTGATTTAGGATATACTACTAAAATCAGTAAATTAACATTAAACTCATCAATATACTACCAGTATTCTACTGATATTATGCAAGGCGTTTCATTTATTGAGCAACGTATTTTATCGGGTGACACAACTCCTACGAGTGTAACAATACGCCAACCAGTAAACTTAAACGATGAGAAACGTTATGGTTTTGAATTTACCAGCAACTATTCTCCTGCAAAATGGGCTCGTTTATCTACTACCTTTAACTATTTCAATTACAATACAGATGCGTTTATTTATAATTATACTGATACTAATGGAATTGATAAATCTATTCCTTTAAAAGAAGTTAATGAAAGTAGCTGGTTCGCTCGTTTTAATGCTCGTATTACATTGCCTGGGAAAGTTCAATGGCAAACTCGTTTAATGTATAGAGCACCACAATCTAATGCTCAATCAGATAGAGGTAATATGTTTGTTACCAATTTAGCATTTAGCAAAGATTTATTTAAAGATAAAGCTTCTTTGGTTTTAAATGTCAGTGATTTATTCAATGCCCGTAAAAGAGAAAGCACAACTTATTTCTATGACGTAGATGGAGATCTTCAAACAATCAATCAAGGAACATTTCAATGGAGAGAAAGACAAATCACATTAAGTTTTACCTACAGATTTAATCAGAAGAAAAAAAGAGAAAGACCTTCTCGTCAAAATAGTGGCGGCGGCGAAGGGTTTGGAGGATAAAATTATTTAAAAGAGGAAACATTATGTTTCCTCTTTCTTTTTAACAATACTTTATCATTCAATCTAATAAACCTTTTATTTTCCTAAAAGTCTAACCTAAAAGTTTATTCATGAAAAAATTGATTCTCACAAGTTTATTTATATTCTTGCTTATCGGTAACTCACTTGCTCAAAGACAAAAAAAATTTGAAAAAATAATTGACAAACAATTAGAAAAAATTCAAAAAAAATTAAAGTTAGATAATATTCAGCTATTAATAATTAAAGAAGTGGTGTTAAAATATAGCCATGGAAAAACTGCTCTACGAAATAAAGAAATACCTGACGAAGAAAAAAGAATTCAAACAAGAGAAATAAATTTGAAACAAGAAAAAGAACTAAGTCAGTTTTTAGATAAAAAACAACTGATTGAACTCAAAAAAATCATGAAAGAACAAAATAAAGAAGTTCGAAAAGGTCGTTCTAGAAAAAAAGGTAACGGGAGTAGAAAAGGTCAGCGAAACTCTTTTTAACAATAAAAAAGCTCGTTCATAATGAACGAGCTTTTAGTATATTTTTTTAAAAAAAACTACTCTAATTCTTGTGCAGCTTTTTTAGCTTCTCTTTTTAATTTCATATTTTCCCAGATTGTTCCACCAATCCAATAAGGAACTACAAATGTTAATAAGAAAATTAACAACCAAAAACCAGTTGTAAATACGAACATAAATAATACTAATCCTGAAAATTGTGAAAAATCTAACATTTGCTTCCTATTAATAATTGTTGTGCAGCAAAATTATAACTATTTTTCTTTGCAACCAATAAAATCTGATAAAAATCATCTACTAAAACTATTAGAATTTGTAATTTTGAAATTCGCAAATTTAAAGCCTTTTAAATCACTCTAGAATGACAAAATACAGAATCGAAAAAGACACGATGGGAAACGTTGAAGTTCCTGCTGATAAATATTGGGGAGCACAAACAGAACGCTCTCGTAACAACTTTAAAATAGGTCCTGCAGGCTCAATGCCTTTAGAAATAGTATACGGGTTTGCCTATCTTAAAAAAGCTGCTGCATATACAAATGCTGAGTTAGGTGTTTTAGCTGAAGAAAAAAGAGATTTAATCGCACAAGTTTGTGATGAAATTTTAACAGGAAAACACGATGATCAATTTCCATTAGTAATCTGGCAAACAGGTTCGGGTACACAATCTAACATGAACTGTAACGAAGTAATTGCTAACAGAGCTCATGAAATTGCAGGAAAAGTGATTGGTGAAGGTGAAAAAACTATTCAACCAAATGATGATGTTAACAAATCGCAATCATCAAATGACACTTTCCCTACAGGAATGCATATTGCTGCTTACAAGAAAATTGTAGAAACTACGATTCCTGGAGTTGAACAATTACGTGATACTTTAAAGGCAAAATCAGAAGCGTTTAAAGACGTTGTAAAAATTGGACGTACGCATTTAATGGATGCTACTCCCCTAACCTTAGGTCAAGAATTTTCTGGTTATGTGGCGCAATTAAATTTCGGTTTAAAAGCATTAAGAAATTCATTAGAACATTTATCTCAATTAGCTTTGGGTGGAACTGCTGTTGGAACAGGATTAAATACACCAGCTGGTTACGATGTTTTGGTTGCAAAATACATTGCTGAATTTACAGGATTACCTTTTATAACGGCTGAAAATAAATTTGAAGCATTAGCAGCCCACGATGCTTTTGTAGAAACACACGGTTCTTTAAAGCAATTAGCTGTTTCTTTAAATAAAATAGCTAATGATATTCGCATGATGGCTTCAGGACCACGTTCTGGAATTGGAGAATTAATTATTCCTGCAAACGAACCAGGTTCTTCTATTATGCCAGGAAAAGTAAATCCTACGCAAGCAGAAGCAATCACTATGGTTTGTGCACAAGTTATGGGTAATGATGTTGCTGTAACTGTTGGTGGAACACAAGGTCATTACGAATTAAACGTTTTTAAACCAATGATGGCATCTAACGTATTACAATCTGCGCAGTTAATTGGAGATGCTTGTGTATCTTTCGATGTGAATTGTGCGGCTGGTATTGAACCAAATCATACTAGAATTACTGAATTAGTAAATAATTCTTTAATGTTAGTTACTGCGTTAAACACCAAAATAGGATATTACAAAGCCGCTGAAATTGCAAATACAGCTCACGCTAACGGAACCACATTAAAAGTAGAAGCTGTTCGTTTAGGCTATGTAACTGAAGCTGAATATGACGAATGGGTTAAACCAGAAGAGATGATTGGTGGATTGAAATAATCTTACTTATTATATATTTAAAGAACCCGCAATTTGTAATTGCGGGTTTTATTTTATGCTATTATTTATCAAACTTAATTACAATGCATTATACATTAATACGAATTCCCGCAAACATTTTAATATAGTTTTCATAAAAATAACACTAGGAAATAGGGGAACTATTTCATTTTAATTTTTCAAAAGAGAAATATACAAAAACAACTTGTTTTAGTTACAATCTTATAAATTTTCACATAAAGAGATACTCGCTATCATTTTATCACATCATTAAAATTACATTTTTATCAACTAATTGAACTAGCCCCTCTCTTGTACCTAAAATAAATACGCTTATGGTTATTATGTACTGATGAAGCTAATTATGAATTATTTTTAATCCTATTCAATAATTTATTTTTGCTAACAACTAAAACTAACTAATAATGACAAAACCTTCAAACGAAAAATCTACCGCATGCTGGAATTGCGATGGAGATATCGAAATTGTTACACAACGTCTTAAAGAGATGTTTGTAGAAATGGGACAAAAAACAAGTATTGAAAAAGGGCAACAACCAGCAGAAAGAGCTGTCTTTAGAAAACAACACGGAATTGCTTACGGGCACTTTGAAGTAAATAAAGACATTGATGAGAAATTCAAAGTCGGAATTTTTGCAGGAGACAAATACGAATGTGCTGTTCGTTTTTCTAGCGATACTGGTCCTACATCACCTGACTTACATTCAACTCTGGGTGTAGGTTTAAAATTATTTGGTGTAGATGGTCCAAAACTTTTTGGAGATGGAACAAATGCTGATTTCATTTTTCAAAATATAGATCGTTTTTTTGCTCGTGACGCAAGTCAAATGTGCAGTTTTACAACAGCTGGAGTAATTGATCGTGATTCTTACATTAACAAACACCCCGAATTGGCAGGTATTCTACAAGCGATGACCAAAGAAGAAGCTAGTGTGTTAAGTGCTAGCTACTGGGCAATACTTCCATTTAAACTAGGGGGTTCTCAAATTGTAAAATACCGTTTAGTTCCTGAGAATACCTATGAAGGAACTCCGTTTAATGATACCAATTACCTGGGCTTAGATTTACAACAACGTTTAATAAAAAAAGAAGCTACTTTTCGTTTCGAAATACAAGTAAGAACTAATGATGCTACTATGCCTTTGGATGATGCTCAAGTTGTTTGGCCTACTAAAGAAAGCGAATACATCTGCATTGCGAAACTACATTTACCTCAGCAAGATGTTTCTGCCATTGGGCAAGCTGAATTTGGAAGTAATTTAGCATTTAATATTTGGAGAACTTTATCGCAACACGAACCGTTAGGTTCAATTGCAAAAGCAAGAAAAGTAGTATATGCTGCTAGTGCTGAAGCGAGACATCAAGCAAACGGGCAACAATTAAATGAGCCAACAAGAATAAATCCGAAATTTAATGGAAATGCAGATGAGGATAGTGACTGCATTGTTAAAGCAGGTATATACCCTCCTATTGGTGTTATGAGAGTTGGAAACAGTAAAGATGAATATTTTTTAGGTCCATTAGTTGATAATCCCGAACCACAAACAGATGCGTATGCATATAGAGATAAAACGGGTGCTTTAAAAAGACAAGCTGCTCAATTTAGAATTTACGGATTTAATGCTGCGGGTAAAGCAGTAAAAGAATTAACTGCTGAAAACTCAAACATTACATGGCACAGTCATTTATCGAATCAAAAATCTTCATGGTATCAATTTAATATTGCTTTAGATATTCCTGAAGCTGCCGACCTCCCACCTTCTATGCTACGAAATATCGATGTAAAAGACCGTAATTCGTTATTAATTGATGGTGGTGCTAAATCTATTTCAGGTACTAATATTAAAGACGGACCTTTTTTTGAAGGGGAATTTTCATCTAAAAAAGTATATTTAGGAGAAATGCGTACCGATGAGAAAGGGCGTTTAGTCATGTTAGGTGGTCATGGAAAATCTGAAAATATAAATGGTGATATTGCTATTACTTTTGCGAACAACGAAGGTTGGTACGATGATATTTCTGACGGACCAGTAACTGCAGAAGTTGAATACAACGGAACAACACTAACAGTAGATCCTGCTTGGGTAATTTGTGCTCCACCAGATTATGCTCCAATGCAAAAATCGGTACGTACCATGTGGGATTTAATGCGAGATGTTGCTGTAAAATCTAAAATGTTAATACGTCCAACAAGACCTTCTTTTAAGAACGACATATTACCTATATTTCAACGAATGACCGATTTACAATGGGTAAATGCTGGTTTTGCAGGTGCCTTTGGATTTGGTGGTCAGTTTAATTACACGACTACTGAATGGATTAAACGATTAGGAAATCCGTCTCCTGCTTATATGGAAATGCGTAGAACTATTTCTAACAACTTCCGTCGATTTGAAGTATCCGGAGCAGAAGCACCACAATTATGGCCTTGGATGTATGGCGATGCAATTAGCATACCATCAACAGGTTCTGTTCGTCAACACGCTACATTATCCAACTTACAATTAGAGTTTTTAGACCAATGGGTAAAAGGCGACTTTGATGCTGATTATATTGATATGACTGGATGTCCGCATACACCAAAAGCGCCAATAATTGATAATTTACCTATAACAGAACAACCAGACATGCTTACAAAAGCTGCCATGGAATTTTGTTTGGCAGATGCTTTTCACCCAGGTTGTGAAATGACGTGGCCTATGCGTTCTTCTGGAATGTATATGTCAGCTTTCCGAATTAAACACGCGAAAAAAACACCTCCTGTAAATACGATGTATTACGGTCCAATGATGAATAATGATACATTACCTTTAGCTAAAGGACCTATTTTAGGAGGTCAAGTTGCTGGTAGCATTACACGTTGGATGGCGATTCCTTGGCAAACAGATACCGCAAGTTGTAGAGATGGTTATACAAGTGAATATGATCCATATTTACCAACATTTTGGCCCGCTAGAGTTCCGAATAATATCTTAAACGAAGACCGTTATAAGGAAACTGTTAATCCTGAATTATCAGAAGAAACACGTATACAAGCATTTAATTTTCGATCAGAATGGTTAGACAATCTTCCTTTAGATGGTGGGGCTCCAACCTATACGAATCAGATTAATAGTATGGTTAAATATTTTGATAAACTAGCGGTGGTTCAAAAACGCTCAGGAGTTACTCATGATCCAAATTTCCCTACAGAAATGCAAGTAGGAATTACACCTACTCCTAAACAAGAAGCGGAGTTATTAAGAGTTACCTTAATTGACTTAGAAGGTATTTTAAACAGTAAACACTCATTAAATACTGCTACACAAAACGTAGTACATGCTGCTGTAGAAAAACTATCACATGATAACCTGTTAAATGAACAATTTTTATTACAAAACGCCAAAAAGGAATTACTAACATTGGTTGAAAATGAGTTAAGCAATAACTTTAAAACAACTTCTAACGTTACAAATACGATACATCTTATAGCATCTAAATTACACGGTTTAAATGCTTCTAATTCTCATCAAGAAACAGCTTCTAAAAAAACAGAAGTAGGTATTCCTGAAAAAATGACCCGTTTTTCGAGTTATACGCCTAAATAATATGCTTTATAGTTTTTGAAGAAAGGATATATAACGAAGCAATCTGTTTGTAAATAAACAGATTGCTTTTTTTAATCACAGTGATACTATAAATACTAAAACATTGTTTTATGAGTAAAACAGATATACTTATTATAGGAGGTGGTATTGCAGGTTGCATTGCTGCCATTTCTTTGGTGAAACATTATAATGTTACTTTAATAGATAAACAAGTAACACCTACCGATCGTATTGGAGAATCATTAGCTCCTGCTGCTCAACGTATTCTTAAAAAATTAGATATACTAGAAAATGAACCTGACTATGTTAAACGAGAATTGTTTTCTAATAATATGGGAATGCAATCTTACTGGGGAAGTGACCAACTTCGTATTGTAGATCATTTAAGAAACCCTGATGGAGCACCTCTTAGTTTAAATCGAAAAAAGTTTGAAATATATCTTAGAAAAATTGCTTTAGAAAGAGGAGTACAATGTTTATGGGGAATTAAGTTTTTCAATAGTATTTATGAAAACAATTATTGGAAAATAAGAGTAAAAAATAATGATTTAAAAAACCAAATAGTAGATACAATTTATGCAAATTTTGTAATTGATGCTAGTGGAAGGCAATCTCATTTCACCAAAAGTCTTGGAATTAAACGAGTACAATACGATAAACTAATTTCATGTTGGCTAAGTTTACCAAATACTGAAACAAATACCATGAATACCATTGTTGCGGATGAACTAGGCTGGTGGTATAGCGCTGTTTTACCAAACAACATAAGAATTCTTTCTTTTCAAACCGATGCTGATTTAATTGATAAAAGCACTTTTAAAAAATCAACTTCTTTTTTAGCATTGATTAAAAAAAATAAAAGGATGTATTCGCTTGTTGAAAACAAGGAAAAGAGTATCACTTTTCATGGTGTGGTTAGTGCTAATTCAACATATTTAAATAAGGCTGTAGGTAAACAATGGGTAGCTTTAGGCGATGCTGCTATTAGTTTTGATCCTTTATCATCACAAGGAATGTTTAACGCAATGGCAAATGCTATGCAGCTTACCGAATTATTAACATCATTTAATTTCATCAACGATCTTGATACTACTAAAATAAAGCAATTCAATAACGAATACTCAAACCAAATAGCACAAGTCTGGAAACATTATTTGCAGCATAAAAATATTTTTTATAGTGCTGAAACTCGTTGGAAAAGTGCTCCTTTTTGGAAAAGAAGACAGCAAAAAATTTAATAAAACACCCTAAAAAATAAACCTCCACAACAATTTTATTTTGCTGTGGAGGTTTTCAAAAATCAATCTAAAAAATTTTATTTCAATTTATTCTTCATAAACTCTTCTACTTCTTTTTTCGCTTTTAACAATTCAACTTCATTAAACGTTTTTCCTTCAGCTCTCTTTATATAGGCATCAAAAATATGGCTTAAATAAATCGGAGATTTATCACTGGTATAACTTTCAGCGTTATGACAGCTAAAACAGTTTGCTAAATTAGCTACGTTTATATGTTTAAGACTACTATTAAATGTTTGCGTAAAAGTTTCCATAGTAACATTTGCGTTATTTAAAGAACCTCTTGCTGATGAACCTTTTGTAGCAGCACCTATTGAACCTCCAAGTTTAACTAACAACTGTGCTTGTTCTTTATTATTTAATCCATCAGTGTCTACCCAAATAGATCCATTATAAAAATAATTTTTCCAAGCCCCAACTTCTTTTTCTAAGTTTGCTTTTACACAATCGTTTATATTTTTAATATTATTAAAATTAACAGGTTCTTGCTGGCTGGTATTCATAAAACCACCTATGCTATCTCTTGGCACACCAAATTGGAATAAATCATATGCTTTATATAGTTTTGATGGTTTTTGGGTAATAGTGTCCCAATAAATACCATCTATTCCTGTAGTATTTCCTTTCGCAAATAATAACTTATCTTCAGAAGAATTCGCTTCATTATCTTTTCTATTATAATTTGGCGCTAAATCATTATTCTCAAAAGTTGCCCAAATAAATTCTGGATGATTTTCGACTACTCCCACCACGTGCATTCCTAATAAAGCCACTTCGGTATTAATAAAATTTCCTTTTCCATCATCAACAGCTCCTACTGTAGTGAAATAATTGGCACGTTTATTTACAGGAATAGCATCTATCGTCGTCCATGACACTTTTAATTCTAAAGAACCTACTGGAAAAGAAGATAAATTATCTTTAGTTAAAGAACCATTTAGAATAGAGTCTTTAAACTTTTCTGCAGCATTTTTTAAAATTGGAGAAACATGGATTGAATAAAACACCGTTTCTTCCTTATTGTTTGCTGGGTTATAAGCAGGATTGGTTCTCAAAATCCCTGAAGAACCAGCTTGTGCAGTGTCTTCTAAAACTACCGATGCTCCAGGCTCAGGTTTTACACTTCCTAAATGCGAATCTACTTGAAGCATTTTTTCTGGATTTAAAAATAATGGTAACATTTCCCCTACAAATAATGGTACTTCTTTTCCATCTTGCTTTACTAATAGCTTTTCTATTTGATACTCTGGTTTTGTTAACCATAAAAATTTTTGCCAAGACCATTGATGAAAAATAGCATTGGTAGTACTTATTGTATCAAACGGACTTCCTTTTCCTTCTTCAGGTGCAGGAGTTTGTGAATGTGGAAACCAATCGTTTTCACATAAACTTTCTAATACAATTTTGTTATAAGCAACTGCTGTTGTTGTTGTTTTAACTGGTTCTTCTTTTTTCTTTTTACAAGAACTTAAAAGCACTAGACTCAATACGAGTAGTGCTCCTAAAGTAAATTTAAATGATAATTTCATGTTTCGTTAGTTTTTAATAGTTGTTTAACAAACTTATTGATTTTATTAACATCTTTTAAAAAAAATGTCATGAAACCCCGAATTAGGGTTATGAAAAGATAAATATGAATACCTAGTGTCTAATTTGGATACTTTATTTATTCAAAAAAAACTATTAATTTTGGAAATTTGAAAAGATAAATAACCTTAAAAGTCACTATTCCTGAAAAAACATTTTAAATAGCTAATTAAACAAAAGGAATCCCTTAGTTTTGTAGTCCTTTTTTTTCTAAAAAACAAAAAATGAATAAACACGAAGAGTACATGAGTGAAGCTGTAAAAGCGGCTTTAAAAGGAATGAGTAATAATGAAGGTGGCCCATTTGGTTGCATCGTGGTAAAAGACGGAGAAATTATAGGGAGAGGAAATAACAAAGTTACTTCTACCAATGACCCAACAGCACATGCTGAAGTAACAGCAATTAGAGATGCTTGTAAAAATATAGGTTCATTTCAATTAGATGGATGTATCGTATATACTTCTTGTGAACCTTGCCCTATGTGTTTAGGTGCTATTTACTGGGCTAGACCCGATAAAGTATATTATGGTAGTAACCAACAAGATGCAGCTAACATAGGTTTTGATGATGAATTTATTTACAAAGAGATTCCGTTACCATACGAAGAAAGAAGTATCCCGTTTGAGCAAGTAGGACGAGAAATTGCTTTAGAACCATTTGAAAAATGGACTGAGAAACAAGACAAAATTAAATATTAAAGCAAAATCCCAAACTAACCTTTGGGATTTTTTATGCTATAAATTTAGTTTGTTTCTAAATTTACTTTCTACTACCTTACGCTAACGAGTTTATATTATTAACTACATTTACACAAGTAAAAAAAAAAGCAATGAAATTTAATGAAATTTGGAGTAACCACAAAGCCCCTTTATTAAACTTCATTAAGCTGAAAATTAATAATGAACATATTGTTGATGATATTTTGCAAGAAGTTAGTATAAAACTATACGAGAACTTAAATCGAAAAACAGCCATAAAAAACTATAAAAATTGGCTTTTCCAAGTTACCAGAAATACAATTGCTGATTATTACAGAAAGCATAGAAAACAATCTGAACTGGTAAAAAACCAACCTGAAAATAATATTGATTCAAGTACTTGTGTTTGTGATTTGTCTGGCTTTGTTATTCAAACTTACTTACCTGAAAAATACAGTACACCACTTTATTTGAGTGATATTGAGCAAAAACCACAACAAGAAATTTCAAAAATGCTGAACTTGAGTTTAACAGCAACAAAATCAAGAATTCAAAGAGGACGTAAAAAACTAAAAGAATTAGTTAGCAAATGTATTGATATATCTTATAATAATAGTGGGCAAATATCTGAATTCCAGCTTAAAAAAAATTGTAATCTTCCTCCAGAATTAATAACTGAAATGGAAAGAATAAATTTAGTGCTATAATCTTGCGTCTTTTTGTTTTCTTCTTACGACTACAAGAGAAAATAAACAAATGAACCATAAAACAATATCTTCAGCAGTTGTACCAACATTACTAATTTCAACAGGTACACTCAGTTATTTAACTCTCAAAAATAATTGGAATTTTGAAATAGCTTCTTATTTTATTTTTCTATTTACTCTTGTTTACATTTTAGCTTTAGAACGAGTTATTCCTTTAAAACAAGAATGGAAACTGAATAAATTAACCTTTTGGACAGATATAAAACATTTTATTTTTTCTGTAGCCATATTTGAAGCTTTAGGTAAAATGGTAGCATTATCACTAATTATTTATTTTCAAGAACACTTCTTTCTAAATTTTATCTTTTGGGATTCACTACCGTTTATAATAACATATATTATCGCAAATTTAATCGGAGAACTTCTTCCCTATCTCTATCATAAGATTAGTCATAAAGGAAATTCTAACTCGTATTTGAGCCTTCTTTTATGGAAAATTCATTCAATACATCATTTACCAACAAATTTAAATTGGTTTAAAACAAATTGGATTCATCCTATTAATATGTTCTTAAATACCCTATTGAAAATGTTACCAATTTTACTTTTAGGTTTCAGTAAAGAAATTATTTTCTTAATTGGTATTACACATATTGTAATTGCATATATTTCACATGCTAACATTCAAACAAAGAAAAGTTTTTGGGATTATTTAATTGTAACACCTCAAATTCATCATTTTCATCACAGTAAAAAAATAGAAGAAGCAAAAAATTTCGGTAATACTTTTCCTTTTTGGGATTTATTATTTGGAACATATTATAACAGGGAAGGAGTTGTTGAAAAAGTTGGAGTTGTTGAAAGCTTTGAAACTAATTATCCGAAAGACAAAGAATACTTTAAGCAATTAATATTTCCAATAACAACTTCAACAAATTGCTGTAAAAAAAAGACTACGTAAAATTAATTACTTGGTGAAATAAACCTTACGGAAACCCTAATGTATTTTTTAGCGGTGATTTACGCACTAAGTTTAGTGCTCAAACACGTTAGCTAAACGTTCATTTTTTAATTAAAAAACTCAATTAAAACTCCAACGATACCTAAGAATAAACACAGTGGTGAAAAATACTTCGTGTCATTTTTAGCAAACTGAGTATTTTTTAGATTCTTGAAAAAGCCAACATAATTAAAGACGCCTATACTTCTTAAAAAGAAAACTTCAGAAACGATATACAAACCATAATTTAAAATCCAATTTGATAAAAAACTAAGTGTGATAATTTTTAGTTTTGCAACAACTAAAATTGCAACAAACCCTAAAACAATTCCAACAATTACACTATCGAACCATTTAGGGTTTAGTTTTCTATTTCCTTTTTCATTCGTTGATAAAGCAGCTTCAAATCCCCACTTACCTCCTGCTGCCCAATAAAAATGAATTCATGAAAGGAATATCAGTATAAAAAAGGCTATCAATCCTAAAAAATAAATCATTATTTGTGGTTTTTACCGTAAGTTTGTTTAACAAATTTAAGAAGATTACATGACAACTTTATTGATAAATATCAAGGAATTAATTCAAGTACGAGAAAACTCAGTAAAGAAAGTTTCAGGAAAAGAAATGAGTATTTTACCAACTATTAAAAATGCATTTCTATTACTTAAAGATGATAGAATCCTTGATTTTGGTTCTATGAAAGGTTTATCTATTTCTGCAGATAAAACTATTGATTGCACAGGTAAAATGATATTACCTACTTGGTGCGATTCTCATACACATATTGTGTATGCAGGAAATAGAGAACAAGAGTTTGTTGATAGAATAAACGGATTAACCTACGAGGAAATAGCAAATAATGGTGGTGGAATTTTAAATTCAGCAAAGAAACTACAAGAAACTTCAGAAGAAGAATTGTATACCCAATCTGCTGTTCGTTTAGAAGAAGTAATGAAACTTGGTACGGGAGCTGTTGAGATTAAATCGGGTTACGGTTTAACTGTTGATGCAGAATTAAAAATGTTACGTGTTATTAAAAAATTAGGTGAGAACTATAATTTACCTATTAAAGCTACTTTTTTAGGCGCTCACGCTTTTCCGACGGAATATAAAGACAATAAAGAAGGCTATATTAATTTAATTATTAATGAAATGTTGCCTAAAATAGTGGAAGAAAATTTAGCTGAGTTTATTGATGCTTTTTGTGAAACTGGTTATTTTTCTGTTGAAGATACCGATCGAATTTTAGAAGCAGGAAAAAAACATGGCTTAACACCCAAAGTACACGTAAATCAATTTACAACAATTGGCGGAGTTCAAGTAAGTATAAAACATGATGCGTTGTCTGTAGATCATCTAGAGATAATGAGTACTAATGATATTGAGGCTTTAAAAGGAACTAGAACAATGCCGGTTGCATTACCTTCTTGTTCTTACTTTTTAAGTATTCCCTATACACCCGCAAGAGAAATAATCTCAGCCGGTTTACCATTAGCCTTAGCTACCGATTTTAATCCTGGTTCAACACCTTCTGGAAACATGAATTTTGTCGTTGCTACTGCTTGTATTAAAATGAAAATGACACCAGAAGAAGCGATTAATGCAGCTACCATAAACGGAGCTTATGCTATGAACTTATCTGACGAAGTAGGAAGTATTACCAAAGGAAAGAAAGCTAATTTTATCGTCACTAAAGAAATTTTAAGTTACGGTGCTATTCCTTATAACTTTGGTTCTGTATTAATTGATACCGTTTTTATTAATGGAAAAGACATAGATAACTAAACATTAATAAGTGTAAAATTTTATTATTGACTGCTATCGATGGATATAGTTAATATTAACTATATATCATTGTTGTGCATAATTTAACCGAAACGCAAAATGCCATTCCCAATCGACAAAAAATACATCGAAGAAACTGAATCAGAATTGAATGTAAAATTCCCGACTGAATTTAAAAATCGAATGATAAAATCAAATGGCGGAGAATTATTAATTTCGAGAAAATTTGAATTTGAACTACATCCTTTTTTTGATAAATCAGACCGAAAGCGAATAAGTCGGACTTGTAATCATATCGGACTTGAAACAAAAAATGCTCGTGAATGGAATGGATTTCCTGAAAATGGAATAGCAATTGGTGCAGACGGTTTTGGGAATAAATTAATATTGACTCATAATGGAAATAGAAATCTTTCTGACGAACTGTATTTCTGGAATCACGAAACAAGAAAAACAGAAAAAATAGCTGAATCTATTAATAAGCTTAACATTAAAAAAAGTTCGTTTTGGCGAAAAATATTCGGGATATTATTAATAATTATTTCATTAAGTTCTTGCAAGAATGAAAATTTCTGCACAATAAATGAAAATAATGCTGGAAAAGAAGTTTATGACTTAGAAGAGGCTTCTTGTTTTATTGCATTGAAAATGAACAAAAAAGCATCTGAATTGAATTTAATTCGTGAAGCTTTGATTGCAGAAGAAAACTATATGAATAATATTGGACTGATTTCCGAAAAGGCAAATTTAGAATCAGATGTTGAAATAGATATTAATGAACTTGCGGAATATGCTCTGAATAAAGAAAAAATTGAATTGACAAAAAATGAATTATTAGAAATTTACGATACTGAAATTGAATATTTAAAATTTATCGGAGTTGTAAATAAATAAAAAACTATGCACAACACCGTATAAAATTAATTGCTGGTTTTAGCCAGTTTACGAAAGTCCTCGCGGACTTTCTATTTGTGTTTTATTTGCTAACTTTAGTGCTTAAAACACGCAACTAATCTTATACAACAACGTT
>CBDTZS010000010.1:0-43771 GCA_965364955.1 uncultured Tenacibaculum sp.
TTTAATTTCAGGTGTTATATTTTTCACTTACAGAGGTGTTTTCACTAACGTTTGTTTATAAATTATATGGAGGTGTGAAACCTCAAATATTTTTGTATAAATACAAGTCATAAACTTTGATTTTGTTGTTATATAAAAGCTAAGTTTAAAAAACGGTAATAGTGTAAATATATACAAGATTTTAATAAGAAACCTATATTATTTAGAGGTACTGTTCGTGAAAAATATAGTATTTACAGTGTTATAGAATAAACTGATCGATATTATTTTGATATGATGTATAGAAAGAGGGGAATAAAGTATATTTGTCTCAATATAATTTTTATTGATCTTAATTATCTTTTCGTAATATTTCAACGGACGGTTGAGGCTATTTTTTTTATAGTCATTATTTTGGTTAGTAAGTGTTTGTTTTATAGGTTGCTATAGGAATGCAATTGTTTAATAATAATTTTACGTTTTGCAAATTTTATAAATCTGTAATCCGTTTTAATTCGAAAAAAAATGACTTTATTAAAAATGGGAGTTATTGGAACTTCTAAAAAAGAGGATGAAAGACGTGTTCCTATTCACCCAGATCACTTAAAAAGACTTCCTGAACATATTCGTAAACAACTTATTTTTGAAAAAGGTTATGGCTTACCTTTTAATATTAAAGATGAAGTAATTAGAGATTTAACAGGAGGTGTAGCGACACGAAGTGAAATATTAGCTGATATAGGTTCAGTTATTATTGCTAAACCTATTCTGTCAGATTTAAAAGACCTGAAAGATGGTGGTACTATTTGGGGATATCCTCATTGCGTCCAACAAATGCAAATTACACAAACAGCGATAGATAAAAAATTAACATTGATTGCTTTTGAGGATATGTATTCTTGGGATGTTCATGGTAAAAAGGGGTAGACATACTTTTTATAAAAATAATGAATTGGCGGGTTACAGTGCTGTAATTCATGCATTACAATTAAAAGGGATAGATGGCCATTATGGAAATCAAAGAAAGGTGGTCGTTTTTAGTTTTGGAGCAGTAAGTAAAGGTGCCATTAATGCTTTAAAAGCACATGGTTTTAGAGATATTACTGTTTGTATTCAAAGACAAAGTCATGAGGTTATAGAAGAAGTGTTAGATGTACATTATACAACACTTAGGAAAGGAAAGAAGAATGAACCTAGAATGATTGTTGTTGAGCATGACGGTTCTGAACGACCGTTATTAGATTTAATAAATGAATCTGAAATTATAGTAAATGGAACCTATCAGAATACAGATAATCCTATTGATTACATAATGGAAGATGAAAAACATATGCTTAAACCAGGTACCTTAATTATTGATGTTAGTTGTGATGAAGGAATGGGTTTTTATTTTGCAATACCTACTACTTTTAAGAACCCAATGATAGCTATTGATAATATTGATTATTATGCAGTAGATCATACTCCAAGTTATTTTTGGGAAAGTGCTTCTAGGTCTATTTCTGCGGCATTATTGGTACATTTGCCATCTGTCATTTCTGGTCGCAAAAGTTGGGAAACAAATAAGACAATTAAATACGCTATAAACGTTAACAAAGGTATTATTGTAAAAGATACTATTCTAAGATTTCAAAATAGAGATACAGACTATCCACATAGTATAAAAGAGTAAGGAAACAAAAAACAGTCTTTTAGATGTTAAGTAAAAATATCGAGAGACGGTTTTTATTAGAAGGGAAGATTAGAGAGCATAAATACTTTATATTAGGGAGATCTTAAATACTTGATTTTTATCCTTTCTCTACTATATAACTGTTTGATTCAAAGTGAAAAGTTTATTGATAAATACTTAGCATAACTTTGTGTCGAATAGCTAGAGTTTCAAAAGAAGCAGTTTATTTAATTTTAGAAAATCTATTTTTCTAGGTATCTAACAGCTGATGCAATTAAGTTATTACGATTCCTTGCCTTTTCTTCAAATGAATGGAGGGTTTATCTATTTAATCTTCTCCTCTTTATAAATACAAGTATAGGACTTTGTAATTCAGACAAGTCTAATAAAGGATTATCATCTATTTTGGATTTTATATTTTACCCGAAACTAAAATGTGCAGTAAAAAAAAAAAAACTTAAATTTGTTGTCCATCTGGACATATTTAAATGAGAAGAAAAATTAAATAACAATAGGTTGATATTCTTGCGCCACGGCTATAACATCTTTATGTCATCTGTGTTTTTCTACAGTCTAATAGTTTTTTTGCAAAGAGAATAGAATTCATAATGCATTTTTTTTTGAATCGATAAAACTTGATACTAGGTTAAAAAAGTATCATATTTTGGTGTACACTGTATTTTTATTAATCATACAAACGATGCCTTTGTCAGAAAAATAACTACTGCTGTAATTTATACATCAGGGTAACATGTCGCTCAATTTCCGTAACAAAATCTTTATATAATGGGCTATATTTTGGATCCAGTTTTGTCTTAATATCTAACAATATTTTATTTAGTTTCTCTCCCTTTTCGTAGCCTTCTTTTACGTGTTTCCAAACACTGGATAACAAATTAGCATCTCTGATTACTGACTTAACAGTAGTTGCTTTACCATGTCCTGTTAACACAATAGTTGGATTTAACTTTACGATGGCGTAAAGAGTCTCAATTAAATTTGGAATGTTTCCATGACTTGTAATAATCGGCATCCAATCAGAACTTAATACATCTCCACCAAATATAATTTTTTGTTTTGGCAACCACATCAAAATATCTCCTGGAGAATGTCCATCATTAGAAAAAAGAAGCTCAATATTTAGCCCCCCGAAATTTCGGTTTTGTTCTTCTGAGACGATTAAAGTAGGATACACAAGTTGAGTAACACCGATAGTACCTTCAGTCACATCAGAATAAAAGGCAACATCTGCCTGTCCATGTTTTTTCATTGTTGTCAGCGCAAGATTGCTTGCAATAATTTCAGGGTTTGTATCGGTAAAGGCCGCATTACCTAACCAATGATCGGCATGACTATGTGAATTAACCACCCAACGAACTGGTTTATTGGTTACTAATTTAATAGCTTTTTTGATTCCGTTACCAATTGATTCTGAAGATCCTGTATCAAATAATAAAACTCCTTTTTCAGTAACAACAAAGTGGCTATTAGAATTCCAGCCTTTGTTATCAGGGGTAGGCATACCTAATGACGGTGAAACGATGCTATACACATTTTCGGTAATGGAAGTTACCTCAAAATTAAAAGGAACTTCCGCTACATTTGTACAGTTGGTAATAAGACCTACCATGCAAAGAGGGAATATGATTTTTTTTAATGTTTTCAACATTGTTTTCTGTAATTTTAATAGGTTTGTTTTTAAATTTTTACCTTGTTTAAGGACTGATAACGCAGCGAAAATACTATTAAAATGATTGTGTAAATTATTAGTAGCTTAATCATTAATTTTGAAAGATGAAAGCACGATTTTCAAAGACAAAACTTCATGCTAGGTTAAAAAAATATCGATGTTTTTTCTGAAATTATCACCTATAGGAATTTCAATTTTTTCGATTTCAATATCATTTTTTGTATACGCCGTAATCTGGTCTTTGTTAATTATAAACGAACGATGCACTCTAGAAAATCGTTCGTCTAATTTTTTCTCAAATGAAGAAATACTATGTTTGGTAATATGGTTTTCTTTTCTAGTATGAATTTTAATATAATCTTTAATACTTTCTATATATAAGATTTCATCAAAGTTAACTTTTACTTGCTTTCTGTCTTTTCTAATATAAATAAAAGAAGCATTCGTATCTGCGTTTTCAGTAACCAGAGAAGTAGGTTCGACACTTCTTTGTAAATTTCTGAATTTTTCTATGCCTTTAAAAAAGCGGTGAAAAGTAATTGGTTTCAAAATATAATCAACGGCATCCAATTCAAAGCCTTCTATAGCATAATCCCTATAAGCTGTGGTAAAAATAACCTTTGGTTTGTGTACTAAGTTTTTAAAAAAATCGGTACCTTTTAATACAGGCATTTCAATATCTAAAAACAACAAATCAATAGTTTCTTCCTGTAGTATTTTACTTGCTTTAATAGCACTAGAGCACGATGCTACTAATTCAAAATCATCTAATTGCATCAAGTGATTTTCTATTAACCTTCTTGCCAGTTTTTCATCGTCAATTATTAAACATTTGTATTTCATTTTGAAAGCAATTTTAAAGAGATGTAAAAACGATCATTTTCTTCTTTAATATCTAAAGAATACTCTTTTGTGTATAATAATTCCAACTGTTTTTTTACATTATTTAGCCCAATACCTTCTTTGTTAGAAGTCACTTTGTTTGTAGCAATAGAGTTTGAAATTGTAAAATAGATATGATTTCCTTTTACTGTTATTTGAATGCGTATGTCGGCCTTTTCTAGTTCTTGTGAAACTCCATGTTTAAAAGCATTCTCTACAAAAGTCAACAGAATTAAAGGAGCAACTTTTACATTTTTTGTTACTTCTTTGATAAAAGTGGTGTCAACTCGATCGCTATATCGTACTTTTTCTAGCGCCAAATAGTTTTCGATTAATTCTACCTCTTTGTTTAGAGATACGAATTTGTCATTACAGCCATACAACATATGATCTAACATTTCTGATAGCTTTTCAATTACTTCGGGAGCTTCATCTGATTTGGTAACAGATAATGAGTATAAATTGTTAAGCGTGTTGAATAAAAAATGTGGATTTAGTTGATGTTTTAAAATGGTTAGCTCAGTAGATTTTTTCTGTTCGTTAAGTTGTAAGTATTTTTGTTGATTCTTATAATACTTAGCTAGAACTATTAATACAGTTGGGGTAAGAAACTTCACGAATTTACCTGCGAAAATTGGGAAATTAAAGATATAATGATAAAACTGTTCTAGAGATTTATATTCAGTATTAGAGTTTTTATCGTGAAAGTATATAGGACGAAAATGAAATTCTTGAATATACACAAAAAGAACATATACAGATGTTACCAGTAACCATGTACCAAGTATAAATTGTATGTTTTTTTTAGGGGTTAGAAATGTTGGGATTAAAAAGTAAACACAACCATAGGCGGTAATAATTTGCATAAAAACTAAGATGGCCCTATCAGCAATTAACTCTTCATAATTAGTGTAGTACTTAATGTTTGTTGTAATTATAAAGTAAGTCAAAATTCCTAACCAAAACAATACATGTTTTACCAGTGAAATGCTAAAAAAAGACTTAATGTTTTTAAAAGTACTCATAACTCAGCGAAAATACAATTAAAATAGCTGTATAGGTTATTAGTAGCTCAATCGTTGATTTTGAAAGATGAATACCTCATTCTCAGAGATCAAATTTTTTTATTTTAAAATCCACTCTCTAATAGCGAAAACAGGATGCTGGTCTATTTAAAAAAATAGCAAAGGGGCATTAGAATACTTTTACGAGCTACTTATGCATTTAGAAATTGGAGCATCAAGTTTAACTATATATTTTATAAGATGAAAAGAATTATTTTTTTTATAATAGTACTCTCTGGAGTTTTTTATACTCAGGCACAGACTGATAAAATTGTGTTTAGTGAAACTTCTATTAAGTTAGATGGTGAATTGAATGAGACCATCTGGGAACAACTTGCTATACACGGAAATTTTATTGATTATATGCCAGAAAATGGAGCGCTGGCATCTAAAAAAACTGAAGTAAAAATATTTCACAACGGTAAAAACTTATATATAAGTGCTGTTTATCATGATACAACAGATAGAGTTCAAATTGGTTCTTTAAAACGAGATGACATTGGAACTTCTGGAGGGAATAGCGATTCTTTTGCAATCCTTATTGACACCTACAACCAACAACAATCGGGGTATTTTTTTATCGTTAATATGGGCGGCGCATTAATAGATGCATTGGTGGCTAGAAATGGAGATGGTTTTAATGTAAGTACAAGTTGGAATACCGTTTGGAATGCTAAAACTTCTGTAAAGGGGAATTTAAAAATATTTGAAATTGAAATTCCTTTAAAGGCTTTAGGATATAAAGAAGACAATTTAAATTGGGGATTAATGTTTCATTCACGAAATATTAAAACAAATGAATGGACAACCAGTACACCAATAGATCGTAATTTTACGCAATTCGATTTACGCTTTTCTAAACCTTTTGAAATTGAAAATTTATCAGAAAATAAATCTACACGTTTTACTGTTACACCTTCTTTAACAATGAATCACCAAGAAGATGTAGTTAATGGAATAGTTGATTCAAGTATTAAACCGAGTTTAGATATTCAATACAATTTGAGTTCTTCTTTAAAGCTAGATGCTACAATAAATCCAGATTTCTCACAAATTGATGTAGACAGGCAAGTTACCAACCTTAGCCGTTTTGCGGTGTTTTTTCCTGAGCGACGTAATTTCTTTTTAGAAAACAGTGATTTGTTTACTGGTTTGGGCGTAAGTGGTGTAAACCCTTTTTATTCTAGAAGAATAGGTGCTGCAACCGATATATCTTTCGGTTTAAAACTTTCTGGAAATATTGCCAAAAAAACGCGTCTAGGAATTCTTAATGTGTCTACTAAAGAAGAGGGTGGTAGTTCCGCTCAAAATTATGGTGCTCTAGTAGTACAGCAACAATTGTCTGATGCTTTTACGGCAACAGGGTTTATTATTAATAGGCAAGAAACAGATGGTTTTTCTTTTTTAGATGACTACAATAGGGTAGGAGGTTTGAACGTGAATTATAATTCTAAGAACAATAAATGGACAGGGTTGGCAAATGTTGCAAGGAGTTTTACTAGCAATATAACTGGTGCCAATAATTTTTATAATCTGAGTGTTTGGTACAGTAGTTTAAAAATGTCTTGGAGAGCCTCTGTAAAAAAAGTTGAAAAAAATTACATTACAGATATTGGTTTTGTGCCACGTTTGAATAATTATGATGCGATTAACCAAAGGACCATAAGAGAAGGATATACTCAGTCAAGTGGTCGTTTGAGTCTGACTCGCTTTCCAAAGAGTTCAAATAAAATTAACTCCTATAAATACTTAGGATTCAGCAATAACACCTATTGGGATGAGCAAGGTGTTGTTTCACAATCTTCGACAAGTTTAAATAATGATTTGTTATTTAAAGATATGTCTTCAGTTTATGGAGGAGTAAGTCATAATTATGTAAACCTTAAATATGCTTTTGACCCTTTAAGAAATGGGAATTATATAACACCGGGTGTTTATAATTATTACAGAGCTAGTGGTGGATATGGATCTGCCGATAGTAAAAAGTTTCAATTTGGAGGTAATTATGAATTTGGTAGTTACTATAATGGACATAGAAATCGCTTAACAACCAATGTACAATACAGATTAATGCCATTGGCACGTTTGCAGTTGAGATACGAACGCAATGACATCGATTTAAAAGAATTAGGGAGTGATACGTTTCATTTGGCGCGTTTTACAGGAGAAGTTTTCTTTTCTAATCGCTTAAACTGGACAACTTATGTACAGTATAATACACAGTTTGATAATTTTAATATCAACACCAGGTTGCAATGGGAATATAAACCACTGTCTTATATTTATTTAGTGATTTCTGATAATTTTAATCAGAATATTACGCGTCAAAATTGGGGAGCAGCGTTTAAAATGAACTATAGATTTGATTTTTAGAGCTCTTTTACCTGAGATTTCAATAGCAATATAACTCTACGCGTCATCGTATCCGAATTTCTTGTCGTTTTTTACAACATCAATTAATTTTCTATCGTCAAAAGATTTAAATTTATATCTGCCATTATTTATTCATTTACAAATAACCCAAAATGTCATGCGTTTTCATCATTTGGTAATTTAAGATAAGCTAATGGCTTATTAGGCTATATAACTTTGTGCCGAATAGCTAGAGTTTCAGAAGGAGTAATTTGTTTAATTTCAGGTGTTATATTTTCACTTACAGAGGTGTTTTCGCTAACGGTTTTGTATAAGGTTAGTGTGGGAGTTGATAATCGCTAGATTATCAGCCTAGCACTAAGCTTATACTTATTTTGTATTTTATCTTTGTCGACCTAAAAATACTTAAATAAGTATAAGTGACACAGTAAACAGACAGAAACCTTTGATTAAGAATAAAAACCCACATTAATTTTATACGGTGTTAGCTTACGTATTTTATTTATTCCTCCAATTATTAGAATCAACCCTATCAAAGCAATAATCCAATATGTCAAATTGTACTGAAGGTCGAGCTTCCAATTAATATAGTCTTCTTCTATAATTGTTATGAACCAATATAAATTATATGTTAAATGTAATAAGATTGAGTATTCAATTTTTTTACTATAATCATAGACTATAGCACAAACCAATCCAAGAATAAGTGTTGGGAATAAGTTTCTAGGTTCATCAATATGTATAATTGAAAAACATATGCTTGATAAAATTATAGAAAATTTTCTAGAAAGTTTTTCTTTTAATCTAACAAAGAGCATTCTTCTGAAGAATAATTCTTCAAGTATTGGTGACAAAATCAAATATGAAATACAAGTGTAAATAAACTTTAAGTTTGGTTGAAATTGAAAGTCAAAGTTTGTTTCATTATTTGTGGAGTAGTGGGAGATAATTTTAGAAAAATTAAATATTGGGTCGTTTAATAATTGTAATCCAATCCCAATAGCTATAATAATCATTATTGGGGCTAAATTATAGTTTCTCCATTTTTTGATTTTCTCGAAATTCACTTTCTTAACTCGAAGTAATTTAAACATTAATAGGTATGTAAATATTAATCCAAAAATGAAAGAAAACCCTCGAATATTGTCAAAGGGATATGAGTCAAATGTTTCAAGATAATTTTCATAGTTCCCAATTAACATTGGCAAAAAATCTGAAATCATTTTATATGTTAGATACAAAATAATTGTTAAAATAAGTGCTTTAGAAGTTTTCATGTAATATGTAAGCTAACTTTATTGATATGTCGAGTTTCAATTCGTTATATCATGAGTTAGCGAAGCTATTTAAAAACGAGTTAAGAAACAAGATAAATTATTCAGTAACAAACTTTACAATCGTCCTTGTCATCTTGTGTTTTTTAACTAATTACCGTTCTGTAAACTAACGGATATTACTTTGGTATTACTTTAGTAATGAGGTTTAATAAAGTATCTTTGGCATCGTATTATTATCTCTTTATAATACGCCATCGAAGTGCTAAAAGCGTCCCTTTTAGCGCTTGTTTTAGTAAATAAAAGAGAGGAGTCTTTTACCTACGAGTATTTAAGGAACTTAACTTTTTTTGATAACTATCGGAATTAAGTAATAGAACTTAGGCTCACAATAACAGAAAATTCAATTATGAGTACAGATATTAAAGTAAATAAGCCAGAACCTATTGCAGTTGATAAAAATATAAAACCATTTAAAGGTGGAACAAATATTAGAGCTACAATTGAAACTTTAGAAGCAGGTAAACCAGTGCTAATTACGGGAGCTTATAGTAACGGAATTTCTTTTCTTCAAGAATTACATAAGTACCTTAAAAGAAAATTACCTAATAAGTCTTTTCAAGAGCAACGTGAGTACCGTTCTGAGTTTCAAAAACTTTCAAATCGTGTTTTAATTGAAGTTGCCGATCAAAAATTAGTTGTAAAAAAAGCGCCATCAATAGGGTGGTTAGAGAAGTTTTATGCTGATAACGATAACTTCTTATTAACCTTTCCTCAAATACAAGGACTTAATAGTGCTTGGCAATGGTATAAAAACGGAATTTCTATTCCAGGACTTCGTAATAAAGTATATCCTTATTACGGAACCTATTTCCCTACTCGTTTTGGGCATTTAGAGGTTTTTGAAAACTGGTTGAAACAATATGATGGGCCTAAAAAATCGGCTATAGATGTAGGTATTGGAAGTGGAGTGCTTTCTTTTCAAATGATAAAACATGGTTTTCAGAAGGTTTTTGGTACAGATACTAATCCTAATGCGATTGTTGGATTAACCGAGTTTATGGGAGATACAAAATTATCTCGAAAGATAGAATTAGATTGCGGACATCTTTTTGGGAAGTTTGATAAGCAAACCGAACTGATTGTTTTTAATCCACCTTGGTTACCAGAATCTCATAAGTCAGACAATCTTGATAAAGCTATTTATTACGATAAAAATATGTTTCCTGATTTCTTTGAAAGCGCAAATAAACTATTATTACCGGAAGGAAAAGTGGTGCTTTTATTCTCTAATTTAGGGCAAATAACTGGTGCAACAAAAGAACATCCGATAAAAAAGGAATTAGCTGAAGGTGGTCGATTTAAATTAGAAAGTTCTTTTAAAAGAAAAGTAAAAATGTCTTCTAAAAAAACCAATCGCGATCAACATTGGCGTTCTCTTGAAGAAGTTGAAATTTGGGTATTGACTAGTAAGTAATAATTTTACTAACGGTTAAAGTATGGAAAGTTGCAGCTTTGTAACTGCAACTTTCCTATATTTAATTCTTTATGCTTTAGAAGCATTCTATTGAATCAACTATTTTTTTATTACTTGCTGTAATAGTTTTTTTTAATCCTTAATTAATTTGGTTAGCTTTTCTTGCGAATCTTTGTATCCTAATTTAATTGCTTTTCGATAACTTTTTATAGCCTCTTCTTTTAAGTTATTTGCCATATATCCATCACCTAATGAATCCCAAAGATTACCATCTTTTGGGTATTTTTTAACATTAAGTTTAAATAATTCTGCAGCCCAGTCGAAGTTTTTATTTAGCTTTAATAATATATTTCCAGTTTTATTTAAAACCCTTGAACTTGCAAAATCATCAGCGAAATTTTCTTGAAGTAGCGTAAGTAACGTACTCGATTTATCTATTGAATGTTGGTCCATGTAACTCATTATATATGAATAAATATTTTCCTTTATAGGTTTTGGGTCGTAACTTTCGTTCAAAACTATATTAGCAATTCTATAAGCAAGCCATTCTACTTTTGAGCTACTTGCATTAGTAGCATAAACCACATATATATCATCTTTAGGGTACCATATTATTGAGTGTGAAAAAGTACCGTTACCTCCATTATGATATATTCTTAATGAGTATTTTTCTGATTTTTTAACCGCCCAACCATAACCGTAATCACTAGTTCCTTCTTGATTTGAAACATGGGCTGTTGTTAATTTTCTAAATGATTCTTTCGTTATTATTTTATTTTCTTTTAATGCTTTGTACCAAAGTAACATATCGTTTTGAGTAGAGTTAATTCCACCATTACCTTTTAAATGCCAAGTGATATTTCCGGTTTCTTGATATCTTGATATCATTGTTCCTCTATCCATTATATTATTATAGTAACCATGAGAGATTTGTGCGGTATCCCATTTAGGTAAAAGATATCCCGTTTGTAGCATCCCAGCAGGAGTAAAAAGATATTCGTTTAAGAACCCTTCGTAAGATTGATTAGAAGTTAATTCAATAATTCTTGCGAGAATACTATAACCTGTATTTGAGTATGCGTAGGATGTACCAGGCTTAAAAAGCAATTTGCTGGTAAAGAGTTGATCGAAAAAATCATTTTGAGTTATTTCTGTAAAATCACCTCCAAACGCTCTATTAAATCCAGCAGAATGTGTTAGTAATTGATGGATGGTAATGTGCTGTTTTTCTATGGGTAAATTATTGAAAAAAGCACTTAAAGAATCCGTTAATTTCAGTTTGCCTAATTCTACAAGTTTTAAAATAGCTGTACTTGTAAATTGTTTGGTGTTAGAGCCAATGTCAAAAATAGTGTTTGGATTATTAAGTGTTTGAGTGTCCTTGTTAGCCATCCCGTAACCTTTGTTAATAATCGTTTTTCCGTTTTTAAGAACTGCGATTGCTCCAGAAAAACCATTTTTGGTACCTGCAGTTAAATAATTGTTTATTTTAGAATAAAGAGTTGGTGATGCTATTTTTTGTTGCGCACTTAAATTGAATGCCCCTAATTGTATCAGTGTAATTACTGAAAATAAAAAGAATGTTTTCTTCATGATTGAGTTCTAAGTTTTGTGGTAAGACGACTAGAAATCAAGACAGGTTACAATGTTTTTAAAATTATTACTAAGACTATAAAATCGTTTTAATAGATTCAAATTTAACGTTAGTGGGGTTATTTAAAAAAGAGTTAAAAATAAAACTGCCTTTACAATCATTATTTTTTTTGGGATTTCTACAAATAATCGATTTAAATCGATTTGTTTTAAAAAAAAGAAAAGAAGTATAAAATCATAAATGTTTAGGAGATTCGAAAGAACCTCCTAAACATTTATGATACAAAATTAGGCAATATTGTGTAGGTTGTTTTTATTGCTGTCCTTTTTTAAATCCATATAGATTTTGATCTATGAAATTGGTAGGGAATTTCTCCTCGCCTTTAAAACCTATTTCTACGGTTCCGCCATCTTCAGGAATATAATTTGTTTTAAATATATAATCCCAAAGGCTCAGGCTAATTCCATAATTCATACCATTTCTTCCTTTTGGTACCACATAAGCATGATGGTATAAGTGCATAACTGGGTTGTTTAATACATATTTAAATACTCCCCAAGTAATTTTAATATTGGCATGATTTAAGTGACCTATTGCAATGGTAATAAAGTGAACGATATAAGCTTGTTCAGGCTCAAAACCACCAATAATCATTACGGCAAAAGTTTTAAGTGGTTTGTAAAAAATGTTTTCCATCCAATGGTATCTTAAATGTGCTGCAAAGCCCATTTCTTTTACACTGTGATGTACTTTATGGAATTTCCATAATACAGGGTATTTATGTAAAAGTACGTGAGTAAACCACTGTACAAAATCAAGAATAATAAAAAAGATAAGCAATTGCAACCAAGAATTCCATTGAGAAATATCAAAAAGAGCTATGCTTTTTGCAGTGATGTTAAATTCACCGAATAATAAGCCTAAAGTTTCATAAACTCCGCTAATTACAATAGAGAAGATAAAAAAATTAAAGAACATATAAAATGCATCTAACCAAAAATCACGTCTAAATATAGCTTGTTGTTTTCTCCAAGGAAAGGCAATTTCTAAAAGCCAAACAAAAAGAGAAATTGCAATAAGTCCCCAAAAATAATTGGTGTACCAAGGCACTTCGAAAATTATAGATTTCCATGTCCAATCTACTGTTCCTGTAAAAGCATTTACAAATGCATTTAAATATTTTTCCATTTTATTAATCGTCTTTAATTGTATTAATTTTCTAAAGTATACCAGTCAATATCTTTTAAAACCATCCGTCTGCCTTTTGATGTAGCAGGGTAATTGGTAACTAAATAGTTAACAATAATCTTTTGATTTTCACCTAAATCCCACAGATTTTGTGTTTTTTGCATCCATTTAATTGCTGCATTCCAGCTTTCAGTAGACATTTTATTTTGGATAACTAATTTTGCCGAATGACAATTCGTACAATTGTTAACAACCGTCATTAAGCCTTCTGCGTCTATTAAACCAGTTCTTACATGAATGCCCTTTTCAATTCTATCTTCATCAATATCACTATAAACAAGATTCGGTTTTTTATTTTCGAAAATTGAAAATGTAGGATCGTATATTGCAAAAAGAAGTAAAATAGAGGCTATAGAAGTGAATAACATTGCTAAATAGGCCGTGTTTTCCGCTTTTTTAATTTTTTTTTGAAACTCTTTATTATCAATCATTAAATAACTTTTATTGCTATTCTGTGGCAGGCATTATTTAAATATCCCTTAGGATTCCAACCAGGTAAAAGCATTGGCTGTGCAGTACCATTAGTATCTGTCGCTCTTGCCCAAACTTCGTAATAACCTATTTTCGAAAACTTTATTGAAGCTGAAAAATGTTGCCAAGCAAGACGGTTTATTGGCTTTTCAATAGAACAAGTGGTCCATGTTGATCCAAAATCTATTGAATATTCCATTTTGTTAACCTCTAGTTCTCCAGCCCAAGCATGCCCTCTGATATTTAAACTCTTTCCATTGTTAATGGTTGCGCCTGTTTTTGGATAGGTAATTAATGATTTTACAGGCATCGATTCTATAATACACATATCTTCATCTTTTACTTTCTCTCCTGGGGCAACAGGATTACAAGGTATGCGATATGCAGTTCCGGTCATTTTTGTACCATCATGAACCTTGTCTCGAATACTAATTCTATTAACCCATTTACCAGAAACTGACGCTGGCCAACCACCAGCAACTAAACGTAATGGATATCCATGGATTAGTGGAATATCTTTGTTATTCATTTGAAAAGCTAAAATAGTTTCATCTTGTTGTGCTTTAGACATCGGACAGCCTCTCGAGATTGGTTCTTTTGAAGGGTCACCACTTAAATGAGCATCTGCAGAATGGTATCCAATATATACTGCATTACTTTTAATACCTGCATCTTCTAAAACATCTCGTAAACGCACACCAGTCCAAGATGCGCAATGCACAGCACCAATTGTCCATTGATTTCCTTTTGCTGGTGGATCAAATTCATTTCGTCCGTTACCACCACATTCTAAGGTTAATTGATAGGTGTGGTGTTTGAACTTTGATTTTAAATCATCAAGAGTATATGTTTTTTTGCTTTTAACAGATTCCCCATCAATAGTAAGTGTCCAATTTTTTTGGTTAATATTTTCAGGTGTCTTACCGTTGTTTCTAATAAACATAGAAGAGTTTGGTGTAATCTTATCATCTAATAGATGAGCTTGTGCTTCAATATTCCAAGGTTTGTCATTTAGAATAACCATATCTTTGTTCTTACGAAACATTTTATAAGGATCTGGGTCTTGTAAGACCAATGGTGTGTAACCGTCAAGCATTTTAGAACCAAAAACAAGTTCTGTTCCTATAATTGCTGCAAATGAACTTAATACTGTTTTTTTTACAAAAGATCTTCTTTTCAAAATAGTAAAATTATATAAATGATTAGACAATTTACGTAGACTAATTATCTTTTAATGTAACATAAGTTACGTAAAAATACTAAAAGCACTTATATATTGCGGAATTATTAAAATAATACATACAATTATGAAGATGATGAAAAAAGATTTTGAAACTAGTTTTACTGGGTGGGCATTTATTTTGGCTGCAGTACTATTATGGTTCAGTTGGCTGTTATCATCTCATCACATTGGTGAATATATAGTTGCTTCAGATTTTCCTGAAATAGGAAAAGGTGTTTGGTATTGGATATGGATGTATCGTATTCATATTTTTGGCTGGGTTACGATGGGTATTTCTATGTTTGCATTAATGTCAATAATTACGGGTAGGCCTTATCGTGTAGTGATACTTCCAGGAATAGGAATGCTTATCGTAGGTACTTTTACCCTAGCGATTGCAAATGCGTTTTATTACAATTTTGGTGCTTGGGGTGTTGGACAAACAGCCGGTAAATCAGTTGCAGAAATAGCAGTGTTCATGGATAGTATTTTATCAACCAATCAGTATGTTACATGTTTTATACGTTTTGGACGTATTTTTTCAGGCGTAGGATTCGTGTTGTTAGGATATGCTTTTGTTAAATGGAGCTTAGTAAGCACTTGGTTGGGTTGGTTTACAATAGTGTTAGGTGTTGTAACAATGGGACTTATTTTAGCTATTCCAGATAATTACGAAATTTACAAACCTATATTTCACGTTAAAGTAATCTGGTTAGTTATGATGGGAATTACATTAGTTAAGCAAGGTATTCATTTACCTGAATCAAAATCTTAACCTTTATATTAAAGATAATTTAGATGAAATATTTTTATTTTTTTCTAAATTATCTTTAAAATTTTAACCCTTTTTGAAAAGGTAGCTATTTATCCACAAACATTACAATCATCTTTGTCTTGTATTTCACCAACTAGTTTTCCTTCTTTATTTAAAATAAAACCACAGCAATCTATAAAACCTTTAGCTATTAGTTTGCGTGCACGTTGAATTTGCGATTTAGTAGTTGGTAAACTTTGTTTTAAAGTATCTGCTACTTCTTGCTGTTTTAATCCTTTTATATCTGATAAAAATAAAGGGTCTCTATATATTTTAGGTAAGTTTTGTAGGATACCACGCAAACAATCTTTTTCAGTATGTGTGTGTTCTTCTATTTTAATTTCTGTTTCAAAATTTGCCAATTCAAAAGTTTTATTAACACTTTTAAAATAGTCCATTATAGCGTTTCTTGCAATAGTGAAAATCCAAGGTTTTAACTTCGTAATATCTTTTAGGGTGTGTAATTTCGTGTGTATTTTAATAAAAGTATCTTGTAAGATATCATCCGTAATCGTTACGTCTTTTACCTTACTTAAGATAAAGTATTTAAGATCATCGGCATATTTTATCCAAACTTGATTTGTTGTCATTTTATAAATTTACAAAAAATGTCATTACGAAGCTTAAAGTGTTTCAAACTAAAAAAAGTAACGGATTACTTTGTGCTTCGTAATAACAAAAGTTAACAAATGTGTGATTTAGCAATTACAGTTGTTGCATGAACAGCTTTCGCATGTGCAATTTGAACAATTTCCTGTTTTACAGCCATCACAATTACAAGTACATTGATTTTTATATTTCATGATATTTAATATTTAAATTCATATAGTAGACTTTTTAAGATCTAAAAAGATGCATTTATTTAGAAAAATATTTTTGTAACTCTTTTCTAATTGGCATGGGTTTTATTGGCGAAATGTTTGAGCCGCCTGTATTGCCTTTAGGCACCCAAATATTCGTAAATAAAATAGCAGCTAAAATTCTAGTAAACTGACCTGCTATTTCTTTAATACTTGTAGTTTTAATTCCGTAGATAAACATCCAAGAATGTGATAACGTATGTCTATACAAATGTTGTTGTCCTAAAACATGAGCATTCTCTAAATGATAAAAAGACACTTTAAAGCGATTGCTTTTAAGTGCTTTTTTAGCCAGTATTAATTGATTGCAATATTCTTGTTTACGTTCTAGGCGCGTCATAATTATATTGTTTTAAGAATATGACGCACTTTTATATAAAAAGATGCTTTTTAATGTATTTTTAATAAACTAATATCAAAAATTAAAACAGACCCACCAGGTATTCCTGAATAGTTTTTACGACCGTATCCTAATTTAGAAGGGATTAATAAGATACCACTTTCGCCTTCTTTAAAATAAGTAACACCTTCTGTCCATCCTCTTATTACATTTTGCAAATTAGTTCTATATCCTGTTGAGTTTTGATCAAAAGTTTTTCCGTCTAAAAAATAACCTTTATAAGCTATGGTTACATTCGAACTTGATGTTGGGTTTACACCAGTCCCTTCATTATCTATAACGTAGTATAACCCTGAATTACTTTTTTTAGCTGTTAAATTATTATCTGCAATGTATTTAACGATTTCGGCTTCGTTCTGTACATCAAAATTAGGCTTATCACCAGGAGAACTAGAAAATAAAGCAGAAATAAGTGTTCGTAAGGATACTATTTTTTTCATTTATTTTAAATTAGTAGGTGTTAATTAACTTTTTCACCATTTACATAAGTCGCTAAAACTTTTGTATTCGGAATCTTGTCACCTTCTACAGTCATAATATCATTTTCTAAAATGATAAAGTCTGCAACTTTACCAACTTCAATACTTCCTTTCTCAGCTTCTTCAAAATTGGCATAAGCATTCCAAATAGTCATTCCTTTTAACGCATTTTTTCTAGACAACGCATTATTCATTTGATAGCCATTTTCTGGGTATCCTTTTAAATCTTTTCGAATAGTCGCTGCATAATAAGTATGTAGTGGACTTACATTCTCAATAGGGAAATCGGTTCCTAAAGCAACTTTTCCGTATTGTTTCAATAAATCATTATACGCATAAGCACCTTTTATTCTTTCTGCCCCTACACGATCCTCCGCCCAATACATATCACTTGTGGCGTGCGTTGGTTGAATAGATGGTAATATGTTTTTAAAATGATAAAAATCTTTTAAAGCTACAATTTGAGCATGTTCAATTCTCCAACGACAATCTTTTTTGTTCTTTAAAACTTTATTATAGGTGTTAAGCATTACAGAATTCGCAGAATCACCAATAGCATGCGTGTTCATTTGATATTCAGAGTCTGCAATTCTTTTGGCTAAAATTTGAAGATTATCATATGAGTTTACCAAGGCACCAAAATGACCTTTTTTATCAGAATATTCACTTTTTAAAGTAGCTCCACGTGAACCTAAAGCCCCGTCAGCATATACTTTTACAGAACGAACGTTTAATCTGTTAGTTTTTATAATTCCTTTTTGCAAATAATAATCTAAGTTAATTTTATTGTTTGAAATCATCGCGTAAATACGTATTTTTAGATCACCTGTTTGTTGTAAACTATCAATTAATTCAATGACTTGCTTATCTAAGCCAGCATCATCAACAGTTGTTAGTCCTACATCAAAACAAATTTTTTCAGCATCTTTTAATGCTTGAATTTGTGCTGTTTTACTAGGCTTCGGAACTTTAATGAAATTCATAGCATTATCAATTAATACTCCAGTAAGTTTTCCTTCTTTTTGAAGGAACTCTCCACCATCAATTTTTGAGTTAATTGTAATTCCTGCTAAATCAATTGTTACTTGATTTACTAACATTGCATGACCGTCAACTCTACGAATAGCAACTGGGATTTTAGGAAATAATTTATCTAACTTTTCCTTGGTAGGAAATTCTTTTATTTCCCAATCATTTTGATCCCAGCCACGACCTGTAATAAATGAGGTGTTTTTTTCTTTTTGAAACTCAACAAGTTTTTGTAATACTTCATCGAAACTTTTCGTGCCAACTAAATTTACTTTTTGTTGTTGTAAACCTAATCCGTAAAAATGACAATGTGCATCAATAAAACCAGGATATACAGGTTTGTTTTTTGCGTCAACAGTTTTTAAAGTAATATATTTTTCTTGAATTTCGTTGTTGCTTCCTATGGCGATAAATTTACCGTCTTTAACAGCAAAACTTTCTGCTTTATCAAAGTTGTTGTTTACTGTGTATGCGTTTGCATTAATTACAATAATGTCAGCTTTTTCTTGTGGTTTACAGGAAAATAATAAGCTGATACTAAGTAAGGGTAATATTATTTTTTTCATATAAATTTAGTTCGATTCTTTTTTATAAATAACCCAAGCCCAACTAATAAATAAAAACTGAACGGCAATTCGAATATAGGCTGCGCTTTTTGAGCCAATAGCCGGAATTTCTTTAAAAGCGTCCCAAATATGAATGGGCATAAAAGCAATCATTAACAAGAAAATACCATAAGCAGATTTTTTCTGATATCCTTTTATAATTAAGCCAATACCTAATACTATTTCTAAAATTCCTGAAATATAATTTACTGTTAGTTTTGGTAGAAAATCTGGAATAAATCCATTGTAAAATTCGGGTTTGTAAAAGTGATTAAACCCACCATAAATTAAAAAAACTGCTAAAAGTATTTTTAAAATTAGAGATATGTATTTCATAATTATGGTTTTATATTTTCGTTAGTGTATAAATACTTATCCATTAAATAAACAATACTAGTCATAGAGGCACTTCCTAATTCAAGTTCACGCTTATTAACTTTATCAAAAGTATCGTTAGCAGCATGATGATAATCAAAGTAACGTTGAGAATCTGGGCGATAACCAACCAAGGTAACATGATCGTCTTTTAACGGGCCAATATCAGCACCACTGCCACCTTTAGTGATGTCGTGTAAACCATAAGGAGCTAATAATTTTTTCCAGCTTTGTAATAATGTTCTGTTTTTATCATTAGCATCAATAGAGAAACCTCTAGGTGTATGTCCACCAGCATCTGATTCTAATGCACCGATATGAATTTCATTATTTTGTTTTGCTAAACGCGCATATTCTGTAGCCCCACGTAAACCATTTTCTTCATTCATAAAGAATACGATACGAATAGTGTTTTTAGGTTTAATATTGTTTTTCTTTAATAAGTAAGCTACTTCTAAAGATTGTACAATCCCTGTTCCGTCATCGTGTGCGCCATCACCTAAATCCCAAGAATCTAAATGACCACCGATTACCATAATTTTATCTGGATTCTCACTTCCTTTAATTTCTCCAACGACATTATGTGAAGGAGCATCTGGTAATGTTTCACAACTTTGTTTTAGGAAAAATTTTAGCGTAGGATTATCTTTCAAATGAGCACTCAAATTCTCAGCAGCTCTTGAACTTATAGCTGCGGAAGGAATATATTCTGATTTTGGAATGTCTCCATACCCCATTGATCCTGTATGCGGGTAATCGTCAATCCCGTTGGTCATAGAACGAACAATAACAGCTTTAGCGCCAAATTTACCAACTGTTGATGCGCCACCAAAACGCTGACCAACACAACCACCATAAGCTCTAAATGTTTGGATTAGGGTATTGTCAAAAGCACCATTAAAGAAAATAATTTTCCCGTTTGCTTTGTCTCCTAAGTTCTCAGCTTCCTTTAAACTTTTCACCTCTATTAGTTCTGCTGTAATTCCGTTATTTGGTGTTGCAATGGAACCTCCTAAGGCACAAACAGGAACATTTATTTTTTTTCCATTAAAGTTATAATTTGCTATTTCTTTTTCTCCACGGACCCAATGTGGAACCATAACTGGTTGTAACCAAACAGAATCTAATCCAACTTCTTTCATTAATTGTTCACTCCAAATAACTGATTTGGCCGCTCCTTCTGAGCCTGATAGTCGACTACCAATATTTGTCGTTAGATCACGCAACCATTCATATGATTTTCCTTCAGTTAATGCGGAATTAAAAATATGCTTGATTTGGGTTGAATCTATTTTTTCTTCGACAGAAAAAGTAGTAGTTATTTTTGTGGTTTCCTTGTGTTCTGGTTTACAAGAAACTATTAATAAACTAGAAATTAGAAGTAGTGAAATGTTTTTCATTTAGATTTGTAATTAAGAGTCTAAATCTACAAAATTGAATTATGATTTTGGTTATTCAATCTTAACATTTATAATTTCTTTTGAATAGCCAGTTTGTAGCGCTTAAGTTCTGCAACAACTTTGGGAGCTAATAGGATTAAACCAATCATATTCGGAACCATCATTGAGAACACCATCGCATCTGAAAAATTAACAACAGCATTTAATGTTGCTGCCGAGCCAATTACCGTGAAAACACAAAAAATAATTTTATAAATATTACCTGTTTTTTTTTCTCTTCCGAATAAATAAGACCATGCTTGATATCCATAGTAAGACCATGAGATCATTGATGAAAAAGCAAACAATATAACTGCAATTGTTAATACATAAGGAAACCATGATATACCGCTTTCAAGAGCTTTTGATGTAAGAATAGCTCCTTGTTGAAAAGAGACTTGACTGCCAGCAGTAATTTGCCCAGTAATAACTAAAGCTAAGGCTGTCATAGTACACACAAGAACAGTATCAATAAAAGGTTCTAATAAGGCAACTAAACCTTCACTTGCAGCATAGTTAGTTTTTACTGCTGCATGTGCAATTGATGAAGAACCAATACCCGCTTCGTTAGAAAATGCTCCTCTACGAAATCCTTGAATCATTACTCCAATGACCCCTCCAGCAATACCGTTTGGATTCAACGCTCCTTGAATAATTTGATTAATGGCATTGGGTATTTGTGTATAATTCATAACCAAAATAGTTATAACCGCTAGCACATACACAACTACCATAAGAGGTACAACTTTGTCGGTGACCTTAGCAATCTTTTTAATTCCACCGATAATAACAATTCCTGTAAATATAGCCATGACTAGCCCAAATAACCATCCCTTTCCGTAAATAAAACTTTGTTCTCCACCTGTGACATATTCAAATAGTTTAAAAGCTTGGTTTACTTGAAACATATTTCCACCACCAAATGAGCCTCCGACACACATAATAGCAAACACAATAGAAAGTCCTCTCCCTAATTTACTATATCCAAGTTCTTTTAAACCATTTTTTAAATAATACATCGGACCTCCAAATACAGTTCCGTCGGTTTCTATTTCTCGATATTTCACTCCTAAAGTACATTCTACGAATTTTGAAGCCATACCTAATAATCCAACTACAATCATCCAAAATGTTGCTCCGGCTCCTCCAATGGATAAAGCAATAGCAACTCCAGCAATATTACCTAAACCAACAGTTGCTGAAAGTGCTGCAGTTAACGCTTGAAAATGAGAAACTTCTCCTTCGCCTTCTACTTTTATAGTTTTTGAAATATCTGTTTTGTTTTCAGGTTTATCTACACTATCATATTTACCTCTAACGACATTAATTGCGGTTACAAAACCCTTAAAGTTAATTCCTTTAAAATAGAAAGAGAAATAAAGGGCACCACCTACTAAAATTATTAATACCCATGGAACAGCTATGTTTTCAGTTATTGGGATTTGATATAGTATAATGTCTGTAAACCAGCTAGTGGCATTGTGAAATGATTGATCGATTTGTTTATCTAAAGATTGAGGATTGTTTTGAGCAGTAGTAAAAAGCGGACTGTAAAATAAAGAAATAAATGTAAGAAGTTGTTTCATGGTTTTTAAAATTGATTTTGGCTAAGTTGCTTACAATCAATTTTAAATAAAAGGTTACGTATTGATGAAAATTAAACGGAGTACTAGTTAAGTATGTGGTTAAGCATAGCGCTAATCGCAAGTAATAGAAGCAATCTCTATCAGGTTTTTATCAATAGCATAGGTAATTAGTTGTTCTTTTCCATCAGTGCCTGAAATATTTAGTGCTTTTTTTATTTGGTAAATGTGAGCTTGAAAACCATCTACACTAATATTCATAGCTTCTGCAATTTCAGTGTATGATTTTTTAGCTCCACAAATTCCTAGATTGGCAAGAACTTCTTTTTGACGATCAGATAATTCAACCTTTGAAGATTTTTTTAGCTTTTTATACTTCTTTTTTTTGTGTTCAATTTCGGCCTTTAAATGCTTAATTGTATCTAAATGACTTTCATTCGCAATTAATAAAATCTCTTTATTTTTTTCTAAGGCCTTTTTTTTAGCTTTTATTTTTATAAACTCTGACTGTTGTTCTTCTTTTTCTGAAAGTAGTTTCCAACTATAAAGAAGAATAACAAATAAAAGAATAAATAAAAATTTAAAAGATAATGCAGTAATTACTCCAAGTGCATTCCAAGTATTTAAATGCACCCAAGTTTCAACTTGTTCAATTGGTATAATTCGATGTGTAACTGCAATAATTATTAAGATAAACAAAGCTAATGTAGGTAAATACATAAACTGCATTCCTCTATTTTTAAAAGCTTTATTTAGTTCTTGTAGTAAAGAAAAAGCAACGACTAAAGAAATAGGAATGTCTATTAACCAAATAACATTATTGCTTGAAGTTTCTTGATTGTTACTATAAAAAGAAATTAAAAAAACGGAAGCAATCATTAATAAGATTCCGCCAAAAATGATAAATACTTCTTTATTAGTGAACCGCTCTATAATTCGAATTACTAAATTTCTTTTTTCATAATGTTCTATAGAAGGAATAGACATTAAAATAAATAATGAGTTTATTAATGAAAAAAAAACACCTAAACTAATAATGATTTTATTAGTTATATTAAGATCAAAAAAAGAAACTAGAACAATGTTTAAAAAAGCACCTAACCCCCATGACAAAATAGCCAATGAAAACCATTGAATACCTTGCACAGATTTACCTGCTGTATTTTTAACTTTTTCTTTCACGTACACTCGTTGAATTACGAAAGCTGTAATTAAACAAACAATTGCTGTGATATAATTAGAAACAATGGATAACATTCTTCGAATGTAAGACTTTTCTACTAATTTTTTAAAAAAGAGAATCAAACTTCCAAGTTAAACCACCCATAGCTTGAAAACCTTGAACATTAAAATTATTGAATCTTTGGTAGCTATTATTTAATACATTATTAAGGTTTAAAAAGACTGAAAAAGAATCATTAAAATGATACCCTCCATTAAAGTTTATATCGAAATAACTTTTTAGATTAATTGTTGCAGGTGGAGCTATAGAAGGAAAAGGTTCATACTCTTTTCCTTTTCGTTCTCCTGCGAAAAAGAAATTCGCGCCAGCAAACCATGTATTCGTTTTATAAGTTCCAAAGATTTCTCCTTTTATTTTTGGAGTATTCCAAGGTTCGGTTTGATTGGTACCTGTGAACTTGTTAAATTGTCCATTCAGTCCTACACTTAGGTTTTTAATTCCATCAAATGCAATTTCACCAAAGAAAGAGACTAACTTAATATTGTCGTATTCAGTTTTAAAAGAATTCCCGTATTCATAACCAAAGAAAGTAAAAGCATTGCTTCCTGCGATATTATTTCCGTTAGATTTTGATTGATTTAAAGCAAAAAACGGATTGTTTTCAATGTCGGCATAACTTGCTTTAAAGTTATAACTAAACTGGAAATCTAACTTTCCCCTAATTCCTGCGAAAACATTATATTTTTTATTGGTTTGCAATAAATTTTGAGTCGGAGAAATATGTGGGTTTTTGGCAGCTAAAGATTTGTAGGTGTTTGTTTCTAAATCTCCAGAAGCTCCGATAAATACATTAGAAAAATCATTTACAATGGGATACGAAATTTCTACATCAGGATATATGAAAATATTGTTATTACTATTTTCAATATCTAAAGAAAAATATGTTTTAGCTCCTATTTTTATGGCTAAATCTTGTACGTTGAATTTATACGTTGGATGAACTCCTAAAGTAACAAAACTATGTTTTAATTGCTCTTGAGTTTCATATGCGTTTTCAAATTTACTACCTAAATAACTTAAAGTTGTGTTTATATATAGGTCATTTAATTGACGATGTATATTGTTTAAAGGAAATTTGAATTTAGCATTTCCATCAATTAAAAACTCACTACTATTTAGTGCGTCTGAGAAAAAAGAAACAGAAGCATTTCCTTCTTCTAGATATGAGTCCTCAAATTTAATTGTACCAAAAACTTTAAAAAAGTTATAGGCTTGTTCCTCTTCTATGGCATTAATAGTTGCTTCAGTGAAAGAAATGTTAGTTGGTAAACCATACCAATTATGTTTGTTTCGCTCAGCACTTATACCCGCTTTCCAGTTAAGGGAACGTTGCTGCTGTGCGTAAAATAAATTCAGCTTTACATTATAATAAGTGCTGCTAAGCTGTGTTTTTTCAACTGGATCTGCAGAAAGCAGGAATTTTAAATGCGCTCCGAACTCACTATCATAGCTTTCGTTTTTTCTCATATATGCTTCAAGAAAAGGAGTGATTTTATTGCCTAAACCTATAGAAAGATAATTAGGGTATAACC
Organism: uncultured Tenacibaculum sp.; assembly: GCA_965364955.1. Classification (GTDB taxonomy): domain Bacteria; phylum Bacteroidota; class Bacteroidia; order Flavobacteriales; family Flavobacteriaceae; genus Polaribacter. The sequence continues at coordinate 25,306 of CBDTZS010000010.1, forward strand.
TTTCTCTTTTACCTAAGTCAACTTTTTTCATTACTCCGCTTTTAGGAATAAAAGTAGAAGCTACAGGAACTGAAAATATTTGATATTCTAACTCTTTCTTTTGAGTCTCTTTTGTGTGTTCTATTATGGGTTTCTGCTTTATTTTAAAAGCATCGGTGATTTTAGGAACATAAGATGTAACTACATTTACTACCTCTGTTTTAATTATAGTGTCTTTAGCTTTTTCGGGTACTTTTTTTTCTTGCGCATTTGCAATTGATATTACAAGTAAAACAAGTAAGCCTAAGTGATTTTTCATTAATTTAATCATTGAACTCTTTTTTATTAGCAAATTTTAGTTTTGTTTAGTTACTGATTCGTTTGTTTTTGCTTCTTTATTTTTAATGGTACTAAGCTCATTTTTTGCTTCTTCATTTACATCTTTATACTGAGTAAAGTTTTTAATGATATTTTCTAAGATATAAGTTGCTTGGTAAGCATCCTTTAAAGCGTAGTGGTTTTTAGCCATGATAATATAGCTTTTAACGCCCCAATATTTGTATGATGAATAATTTGCTATTAATGTTTGAATAGCTTCGTTAGATGCTTCATACTCTTTGTTGTCGTTTAAAAAGAAAGCATTGTAATATAAACTTTCAGCTTTTAATTCGCCTGTTGCTTTTTTACTAACTTCATTAAAAAACTCTTCAGCAGTTATAAAATCATTGGTTTTAAATGCTGAACGAGCAATAATTATTTTGGCATCTTCAGTTATGTTTGTATCCAGTTTATCTGTGCTTAAAACTTTTTCAGCGTAGGTAATAGCATTCAAATAGTCTTCCTTTTTATAATAACCTTTCATTAAATTACTCTGAGCAAAAATGACGTTCTGCGGATAATTAGCTACTTTTTCTAATTGTTCTAAAACAGGCATTCCGTTTTTCCAGTCTTCGTCTTCTAAATAGATTTTAGCAAGTTTGGTTAGTGATTCTTCTGTAAATTCACTTTTATCTTGACTAATTATATAGGTGTAATGTGGAGCTGCACTTTTAAACTGATTGGTATTGTTATATGATTGCGCTAAATAGAAATGTGTTTTTAAAGCATGTAGTCCAGAAGGAAATGCTAGAAGATATTTATTGAAACCTTCTATAGCTTTAGCACTGTTGTTTTCTAAAAATTTATTTTCGGCAGATTGGTATGTAGCATTGTCAAGTTCTGCATCTGTAACATTTATAAATTTCACATTTTTTACCCAAGCAGCATATTCATCTACTTTACCAATATCAATATAAACATTTTTAACATTGGTAACTGCTTGTTTAGCTTCTTTAGAGTTTGGGTGTTTTGCAACAACTTCTTTATACTTATCTAAAGCTTTTCTATTATTATTGTTATTGTAATATAATAACCCTTGGCGTAAAAGAACATTTGGTACGTAATTGCTGTTTTGGTGTTTTGATAATAAACTATTAAATGTTTCTTGTGCTTTTGCAGAATTATTTACAGCCGTATATGTTGTTGCTAATTGAAAAAGTGCATCATCTTGTAATTGAGAATTCATGTAATTCTTAATAAGAATAGTTAAGTTTTCAATTTTCTTATTATTATCTCCCATAAAACCATTACTCATTGCTGTTTGATATTGAGCATAATCAGAACCTACACCACCTTCTTGAAGTACTTTATTATAAGAGTTAATAGCATTTGTGTAATTCTTAGAGGCATAAAAAGAATCACCTAATCGATTAGATGCATCATCGTTTAAATCGTTGTCGTCTAACTTTGCTCCTAAAAATTGTTGAAAATGTTTCGCTGCATTCTCATATTTTTTCTGTTTGAAATAGGTGTAAGCAATATTATAATCTAATTTTTTAGTTTCTTGAATATCTTTATTCGTAATTAGTAAAAAATTAGCCAAAGCTTCTTCATAATTCCCTAATAAATACTCAGTTTCAGCTAACCAAAAAGTACCTTTATTACTGACAACAGCATTTTCTGTTAAAGTAGCCTTAGAGAAGTAAGGTTTCGATTCAGCTAATTTACCTTCATTGAATAACTGAATTCCTCTGTATAATGAAACTTCATTAGCAAGATTTTCATTTTCTGGAGATTTTGAATTATTTAAATAATCTAAAGCACCTTGATAATCTTGTTGGTGTAAATAAGAAGTAATTAATAATTCATTTATTTCAGAAGCATTTGGAGAACTAGGATATTTTTTTAAAAAACCTTTTAAAACATCAGGAACACTTTCATATGGATTCCCTTGTTCGTAGCTTAACTTTGCATAACTTAACGAAGCACTTTCTGTTATTTTTAGATCAAAATCCATTTCACTAGCATTTTTAAATGCATTTAAAGCTTCCAGTTTTTTCTGTAATTCTAAATAGCATTCACCTAAATGATAGTAGGCATTTTGAGCAACTTTGTTATTACCACCTATAATTTTATTGAAATTACCAATAGCACTTTCATAATTTTTTTGTTGATAATATGCATAGCCTAGATAATAATAATCGGTATTTGTCCATTTACCTCTTTTTCCTTTGTATGATTTTAAATATGGAATTGCTTGATCATAATTTTTTAAATTGAAATAACTCTCCCCAATAATTTTTGAAATTTGAGAAACTTCTTTTTTATCCTTTGTAGATTTTAAAAGTTTTTCACCAATTTTCACAGATTTGTCAAATCGTCCTGCTTTAAAACTAATATCTAAGATGTAATAATTTGCTTTAGCTTTATAGGTTGCATCATTTGCTAACTGACTTAAATTATCTTCTGCTTCACCAAAATTTTCTTGTTTATAAGCAATATATCCGAAGTAATAACGAGCGTCATTACCGTAAATAGGATTTCCTAGTAAGGTTTGAAAACGAGACTTTGCATCTTTTAAATAATTAGAAACCAAGAGCGCATAACCCATTTTATAGTTCAATTGGTTTTTTTCTGGTTGACTTAAAAGTTTTTCATTTACTTTTTGATACCATTTTAATGCATGAGCTGCCTTTCTATTAGCAAAGTAATAGTTACCTACATTTAAAAAAGCCTTTTCTTTTTTGTTGCTATATGGGTAGTTTTTTACAAACTCTAATACTTTGTCATTCGCATTATCTTGTATTAATTTTATAGCACACATCGCATCGTAATAATCAGCATCAGCCTTACGGTTTTTATGTGGTTCTGAATTCTCAGAAACTTCATTAAATAGTTCTTGTGCAGCTGCATAAGCTTTGTTGTTGTAAAGTTTTACCGCTTTGTAAAAATTGGATGTAACCGCTGAATTAATAGCTGATTTTTGTGCTACTATAGAGGTTGAAAAGGCTACTAGAAATAATAAATAACAGCTTTTTTTATAACAAATAAATCTCATACTTTTTAGTTATCTAAGAACTACAACGTTCCTTTTTTGTTTTTGTTGGGAAACTATGCATCAAAAGTAAGAAATGTTATAGAATTACATAATAAAATTTTAGATTTGTAAAAACGAATAGATATATGGAAAGACCTGTTTTACATCTTGAAAATGCAGATATTTATCAGCAAGATAATTTGGTGTTATCAAAAATTAATTTCAGATTAAATAAAGGGGATTTTTATTATTTGATAGGGAAAACAGGAAGCGGAAAAAGTAGTTTGTTAAAAACCTTATATGGTGATTTAAGATTACAACGTGGTCTAGGAGAAATTGTTGGTTTTGATTTAAAAAAAATTAAAGAAAATGATATTCCTTTTTTAAGAAGAAAGCTAGGAATCGTTTTTCAAGATTTTAAACTTTTAAATGATAGGAATGTTTTTGAAAATTTAGAGTTTGTTTTAAAAGCTACTGGATGGAGGAATGAAGCCGATATGAAGAATAAAATTTATGAGGTTTTAGATAAGGTAGGAATGAAGGAGAAATACTACAAAAAAACATTCGAACTTTCAGGAGGTGAACAACAACGCGTTGCTATAGCAAGAGCCTTGCTAAATGACCCAGAATTAATTTTGGCAGATGAACCTACTGGTAACTTAGATCCAAAAACTTCATTAGAGGTAATGGAGTTATTAAATGAAATTCATAAAAGTGGTAAAACAATTTTAATGGCCACTCACGATTACCAGTTAATCGTAAAATTCAAGCAAAAAACATTGAAGTGTGAAGGAGGAGAGCTGTTTGAAGTAGTACAGCAATCAGTTTAAAAATAAACCCACTCCATAAAATGAAGTGGGAAAATTGCTATGAAAAACTATGAAAAAGAAACACTACTGATGTTTCTCTTATAATAAGGACGCTATGTTTTAAAGAACCTTACAGTTTGTTCTCTATTTTAACATTATTTTAAAAGAAAAACCCTGAGTAATATAATTACTCAGGGTTTATATATTATTGTAATGATGTTTTTATAAACCTAAAGCAGCATTGTTATTTTTAACAGCTTCTGCTGAAGCAACTAAATTTGCTTTTTCAGCATCAGATAAATTAATTTCTACGATACTTTCAATTCCGTTTTTACCTAAAACAACAGGAACTCCGATACATAAATCAGATAATCCGTATTCACCATCTAATAAAGTAGAACAAGGAAATATTTTCTTTGTATCACAAGCAATTGCTTGTACCATACCAGAAACTGCAGCACCTGGTGCATACCAAGCAGAAGTTCCTAATAAGCCAGTTAAGGTAGCTCCACCAACTTTAGTGTCTTGCATAACCTTTTCTAATCTTTCTTCTGATAAAAATTCAGAAACAGGTATTGAATTACGAGTAGCTAAACGAGTTAAAGGCACCATTCCTTTATCAGAATGACCACCAATTACCATTCCGTCTACATCAGAAATAGGAGCTCCTAAAGCTTCTGCTAAACGGTATTTAAAACGAGCAGAATCTAAAGCACCACCCATACCTATAATTTTATTTTTAGGTAAACCAGTTGCTTTATGAACTAAATATGTCATAGTATCCATCGGGTTAGAAACCACGATAATAATTGTATTAGGCGATTGTGCTACTAAGCTAGAAGCTACAGTCTTTACAATACCTGAATTAATACCTAATAATTCGTCACGAGACATACCTGGTTTACGAGCAATACCAGAAGTAATTATACAAACATCCGATCCTGTAGTTTTGCTATAGTCTCCAGTAGTTCCTGTAATCTTAGTATCAAAACCATTTAAAGAAGCAGTTTGCATTAAATCCATTGCTTTACCTTCAGCAAAACCTTCTTTAATATCTACTAATACAACCTCTGATGCGAAATTTTTAATAGCAATGTACTCTGCACAACTTGCACCTACAGCACCTGCTCCTACAACTGTTACTTTCATTTTTTTATATTTTAATTGTGATGATTAATTTAAGTTGCACAAAAATAGCGATTTGACTAAGGATATAAAAACAAAAGCCCATTGAAATTTCAAAGGGCTTTGTGTCTCAATCTTTAAATTAATGAAAATTCACATTTTGTAAATGTAAGATTAGAATTTATAAGCAGATATTAAGTGGTTTTTTTCGTTAACAAATACTTTCTTATCTATTTGGTCAATTATATAATTAGGTGTTTTATCTAATAATTCTATTTGCGTTTCTATAGCGCCAGTTTTTTTATTTACTTTGATGATTTTATGAATTGCAGGAAGGTTTTCTCTTTTTACTTTTGAAACGATGAATTGACTGTTTTTTGTTTTCTTAGAATTGAAAAATCTTTTAGAAGTAACACTGAAAATTTCTTGCATATTTTCTTTATCAGGACCAATATATACACCTACAATTTCTAAACTTTTTGATGTTCCATCAGTCTGGTCTTTAGAAGTTCTATATGCTCCGTTAGAAAGGCTACTTAGCATTTCTATATTATCCATAGACCCTTGTATATCTAAATCTACACCCGCAATAGCTAGTCCAATTTGGGCTACACCAATTAGGCCTTCAACAGATGAAGCAGGTTTGTAGTAATCAGAATACTTTAAAGTGCCATCTGACTTTAAAAGAGACATATGTTGGTCTGTGTGAAGTAAGTAACCTTCTCCTTTAATATACTCAGCAACTAAAGGTGTTTTTCGTTTTACTTTTTTTAAATCAATATCTTCAGCAAATAGGCTTATTTCACCGGTTTCTAAGTCAAATTTATACCCCTTTTTGTTTTCAAAAAGGATAACTTTTTGCTCAGTTTCATCAAATGTAACTGCTGGAATAGATTTAAATTTCACATCTCTTCTCCAAACATCTTTTCCTTTTTCATAGTCAAGAATATTAGATCTTTCCGTAGAGATATATAAAATACCTTTATCGGTAGGGGTTACATAATATGAGTACCCACTAATATTTGTATCCCATATTTTTTTACCCTCATAAGAAACTAGCGCTATTGATCCTTTCTTTTCATCTTTACCAATAGCAATCAGCCCTTTCATGTGTGGTACAACTTCGTTTAAATAATCTATTTTAAAGCTTTTTTTCCATCTGAATAGGTTTGTTGCTGGATCGATAATATTAAAACCTTCAGTTTCTACCAAAATTAAATTACCTAAGTTATCTGGCTTTACATTAATTAATGTACCTCTTAATTTTAATTTCCCAGGGGTAATGTCATCGCCGTTATCAGGGTTTAAAACTTTTAACTTGCTAGATTTTTTTATGCCAACATATAAGCTATTGTTTTTATCAGAGTATACTAAAGCTTTTATTTTCTTTTTTGCTTTATATTTCCAAATAATTTCTCCATTATTAAAGTTAATAGTATAAATTTCATCTTTTACACCTATTATTAAATTATCCTTTATAGTGAAAATAGGACCATGATTAATAAACGAATTACCGATTAATCTTTTAAGTAACCCGCTGCTTTTACCTAAGTCTGTAATCCAATTAATTTTTTTCTTAGCTAAATCAAAATTCATTAATTTTCGATCCTTCTTATCAAGAATTTCAAAAAGAATAGTTCCTTTATCATGTAATATGACGTAATTTTTAATTCGATATCCTTTGTCTTTGGTGTCAAAAATAATTTCACCAGTACTTGAATTCATAACTAATCCTCTAGTTTTACCTACTACAGGGCTATATTCTAAATAGAAAAAAGGTAAACCGTCAATATTTAAAAAAGTATTTTTATCAATAGCTTTTAACTCCTTATTGTGCCAAATAGTTTCTCCATTAGTATTCTTCATAGCTAATAGCCCTTTTGATCCAGACGCAATAATATTTCCATCATTTGATTGTTTAATCCAACCAACTTGATATAATTCATTTTTTAAATCTTTCTCCCATTTTTTTTCTTGAGAATAACTAATGGATGCTATTAAAATAAATAATAAAATAAGTTTTGTTTTCATAGTTTTTTGTTTTTAATAATTAAAAATAAAGCTCGAAAGTATAAAATAAAAAAAGAACCTTATTGGTGAAATAAGATTCTTTTTTGTGATTTTTTAGTGTATGAAATAGTTTTATCTAAAGCTAAAAGCAATACCAGCATTTACTGAATTATATTCTTGCATAGTATAACTTCCGAATATTTTGAAGAAACCTAAACTTAAACGAGTTCCTATTGTCGCATTAAAACCACCGACTGTTGATTTTAAAGAAAGTGGATCTTTTTTATTGATAACATTTCCTCCTGCATAATTTAAAGCGTAGTCTCCTAACATATTTAGTTTTGAGTTACCTCCATTGTAACCAACACCTCCGTAAAAATTAATTATAGGTAAGTTTAAAGAGGCAATTGCTTGAATAGTATAAGAGTTTAATTTAAATTCGGCCGCTGCATTAGTTGAACTAACGTCTCCTGTAACGTTACCTATTTCATAATCTACACTCATATTGGTATAGGCAGCCAATAAAGAAATATGTAAAGGTGTTTTATCCATTGGTCCAAACCAATCAGTAATTTCTTTTTTAAGACCAATACCAAATAACCCTCCTTTTACTTCATCGTTACCAACTTTAGGTGAGTAACGTACGATAGCTTCTAATTTAAAAGGTAAGCCTAAACCAACTTGAATTACAGGAGCAGGAGTGATGTTTACAGATTCACCACCAGGCATATCGAAACTGGTAGAAACATTTTGACCTTCAACAGTTCCGTTAAAAGTAATTGTAGATGTGGTAACGTCTTTTTCACCTGAAATTGTTGGTGAAATATTATTGTTATATGTAGTGCTATTAGATAAACCTAATTTGGTTAAATTAAAGATTTCATCTTTTGAAGGAACAAAAGATGCATTCGCTCCAATAGTAATATCAAAGCCTAATTTTTTATGAGCTTTAGCGGTATGATACCAGCCATTATTCATACTGTAAACTAAACCTTTTAAAACAGGATTAGCATAAGCATTCATTAGCTTTTCGGTGTCATCACCAGCTAAAAGAATAGTTTCTAATTCCTGTGCTTTTAAAGTAGTACTTAATGCAAAGACGGTTAAAACAAGTAGTATTATTTTTTTCATTTTACTAAGTTTTTGTTTTTTACAAATGTATAAAAAAAGCTCAACTTTTTAAGATTGAGCTTTTTAGTTTTATTTATTTACATAAATATTATGCATCAATATTAGCATATTTAGCATTACGTTCAATAAAGTCTCTACGAGGTGGAACTTCGTCTCCCATTAACATAGAGAATACTCTGTCTGCTTCTGTAGGGCTGTCTATAATTACCTTACGTAAAGTTCTAAATTCAGGATTCATTGTGGTATCCCACAATTGTTCTGCATTCATCTCTCCAAGACCTTTATAACGTTGAATGGTAGCTGAACCTCCCATTTGTTGAACAATTAAATCACGTTGATTATCATCCCAAGCGTATTCACGTTTCTGTCCTTTTTTCACTAAATATAAAGGAGGTGTCGCAATATAAATGTATCCTTGCTCTACCATTTCTTTCATGTATCTAAAGAAGAATGTTAAAATAAGTGTAGCAATGTGACTACCATCTACATCGGCATCACACATAATAACTACTTTATGGTAACGAACTTTACTTAAGTTTAAGGCTCTTGGATCTTCTTCTGTTCCGATAGAAACTCCCAAAGCAGTATACATATTTTTGATTTCTTCGTTTTCAAAAACTTTATGTTGCATTGCTTTTTCAACATTCAATATTTTTCCACGTAATGGTAAAATTGCTTGAAAATTACGATCTCTACCTTGTTTTGCTGTTCCACCTGCCGAATCTCCCTCAACTAAGAAAATTTCACATTGTGCTGGATCAGTTTCTGAACAGTCAGATAATTTACCAGGTAAACCACCAATACTCATCACAGTTTTACGCTGTACCATTTCTCTGGCTTTACGTGCTGCATGACGTGCTGTGGCTGCTAAAATAACTTTTTGAACGATTATTTTAGCATCATTCGGATTTTCTTCTAAGTAATCTGTTAACATTTCAGAAACTGCTTGAGATACTGCAGAAGTAACATCTCTATTTCCTAATTTTGTTTTTGTTTGTCCTTCAAATTGTGGTTCTGCAACTTTTACTGAAATAATAGCTGTTAATCCTTCACGGAAATCATCACCAGCAATTTCGAATTTTAAGTTTTTTAATAAGCCAGAATTCTCCGCATATTTTTTTAAAGTTCCAGTTAATCCTCTACGAAAACCAGATAAATGCGTTCCACCTTCATGTGTGTTGATATTATTTACATATGAGTGTAAATTTTCAGAATATGAAGTGTTATATACCATCGCAACTTCAACTGGTATACCATTTTTCTCCCCTTCCATAGAAATTATATTCGCAATCAATTGCTCACGAGTAGAATCTAAATATCTGATAAATTCAGGTAAACCTTCTGTACTAGTAAAAGTCTCAGTAACATGATTTCCTTCATCGTCAGTTGAGCGTTTATCAGTTAAAGTAATTGTAATTCCTTTATTTAAGTATGATAATTCACGTAAACGTGCAGATAAAGTATCGTGGTTATACTCTGTTGTTTGAGTAAAAATTGATTTATCAGGTAAAAACGTTACGATTGTTCCAGTGAAGTCTGTTTCTCCAATAGTTTTTACTGGATACATTGCTTTACCTTTCTCGTATTCTTGTTGCCAAACTTTACCGTCTTTATGAACTGTTGCTGTTAAATGATCAGAAAGTGCATTTACACAACTTACACCAACCCCATGCAATCCTCCAGAAACTTTATAAGAGTCTTTATCAAATTTACCACCAGCACCAATTTTTGTCATTACAACTTGTAATGCAGAAACACCTTCTTTTTTATGAATTCCAACCGGAATTCCACGACCATTATCTCTAGTTGTAACAGAATTGTCTTCGTTAATAGTAACATCAATTGTGTCACAATAACCTCCCATTGCTTCATCAATAGAATTATCGACAACTTCATATACTAAATGGTGTAAACCTCTAACTCCAACGTCTCCAATATACATTGATGGACGCATTCTAACATGTTCCATTCCTTCTAAGGCCTGGATACTGTCTGCAGAGTAATTATTTTTTTTTTCTTCGCTCATTATAAAGTGAATTAATTTAGTTTCAGATTCAAAAAAAATCGCCAAATGGCGAAAAATTATCCTTACAAATTTACAAAAACAAAAGGCTATTTAAAAGGTTTTTAGCTATTGATATCTAGAATATGAATGTTTTTTAATTGATTGTAAAACGTCTTAAAACACCTTAAAAATAGTTTTACGAGCAAACTATGTTAGTAAGTCTATTTTGAAATTTAATAAAAAGTAAAAGTGTCTAAAAAAGAATTAAAAGAAGAATTAAAAAGAGAAGAGATATGGCTTTATGGTGAAAATTGCACTTTTTTAGTCTAGTTTTTGCAACCGTAAGAAGGGATATCATTGTTAAAGGATAAATTTAGAGGAGAGACTCCAAATTCTTTTCTAAAACAGTTTGAAAAATAGAAGCTACTACTGAATCCCATATCAATAGATATTTGGTTGATAGGTGTGTTGGTTTCTGTTAGTGAATTTTGAAGTCTGTACTCTCTTAGTAACTCATTGGTAGATTTTTTATTTATTGTCTTTAAGAGGTAGAATACGCTGTTTTTTTATGATCAATCCAATAATTAATACACTTTTTATAGAATCTGTTTTTTATTTTTAAATAAAAAGCAACAGCTAAATCTGTAGACATTCTATATTGATTATATATTGAATCATGTAAAATGGTACATGTAAATTTAATTATTTTTCGTGTAATTTATTTTTTATTAAGTGTTAAAGATTGTTTTTTTTTGTACGGAATTGGTGTTTTCTGAAAAGAGAAATAAGAGCTTAAAAATTTAATTTAAGCTCTTATTGTAATGAGCGTTTTTGTTTTACAGAATGCTTCCGTCGTAACTAAGTTTTAAATTTTTCCTTTTTCCATCTTTTCTTACTTGAACTCTAAATATCTTTTTAGCGTCTTTTCCGTTTCTATAGCTAACTAAGTATATGTCTTTATGAATAGCCCAATGAGGATATTTTTTCCAGATAGCATTTCTTACAGTTTTAGGGAGTAATATATTTTTATATTTCTCAACTGATTGTAATATTTTTCCTTCAGAATCATAAGTAGCAGTAATCAAACCAGAGGCTCCTCCTTCTTTTTTTGTTTTAAAGACCACTTCATAAGCTTCAAACTCTCTGTCGAATATTGGATCTTCGGTAATATCATACCTAGCAGCGACATTTTCTAAGTTTTTTACTATAACGGGAGTTTCTTTGTCTTGAACCTCCCTTAGGTAGCTTATGTTTAGAGGTTTAATTGTAACGGTTTCTAATGTGATGTTACTAACTTCATTCTCACTTTGAGAATGGGCTAGGGTGGTTAATCCTAAAATAAATAAACCAATGACTAATTTTCTCATGGTATTAAATTTAACAGTTAAATAAAAGTTATGAGAGGTTATTTTTTTCAAAATTAGAAACAAACACAGATAAACAAATCAATGAATAATCTTATTTTTTATTAAAATTAGTTCATTTTATATCGTGATTGTCGAGGGAGGTGCTTGAGGAGAGTTGTGTTATATATGAGGAGTTAATATTTGTATGTGAAAAACTTATAAAAAGGTGTTTTTGATTTGGTAGTAGGCTTTTTGAGTGATTTATTTTAGAGGTGAATGGTGTTTCTGAATCATTTTTAAATCTATATTAGTTTACAATGTCTCCATCAACAATACTTTGTACAATTGCATTAAAAGTATTTAGAACCTCTTTCTTTTTTTTAGAAAAATGATCTTCTATTTAATTCGTTATTATTCATAATTAATATTATAAGCTATCTTTTAATAGAATAGTTGTAAGATTTACAGTTAATTTTGTTTCATCTCTCGATATGTTTTAATGGTTAGTTTTTAGGTTTAATATTTTGGTTGACGCTAAATAAGTTATTAGGGTCATATTCTTTTTTAATTTTAGTTAGTCTCTCATAATTGTGCTTATAACTGGCCTTGATACGCTCTTGTCCTTCATCCATCATAAAATTAGTATAACCACCTCCTGAAGAATATGGATGTAGGGCTTCCCAATATTCTTTACACCATTTGGTTATTTTCCCTGCATTTGCAGGGTCAGGATCTACACCTGCATAAACACCTGCGTAATTAGCGTCGCGGTAAGCCCATGGAGTTTCTTCAGCTCCAACTCTACTGGCAGCTCCACTAATAGGGTATAAATGCATTTGAGATAATAAAGTCGGAATTTTTGAACCAAATTTTAAATGTTGTTTTCTAACCTCTGGACCTAGTTCGGTAAAGAAATCTCCTCTCCAATACCATTGATATCCGTGTGGTAATAAACCATCAAATAAACTTTGAATGGCAGGATATGGCATTTCTCCGACATGTTGAAACACCGGATTTAAATCAAGTACAGCCTTGAATAGTTTGTCAAAATTTTCTTGGCTTCCAGTATAACACCATATGATTCCACAATATTGGTTTCCATGTAAAAATTCAGGAAATGGTGCTCCAGGAATTATCATTGTCGCAATAAATCCATTTAAATCATCTGGCGCATTGGTGATAAAGTCATGATACCATTCCATGATTTCCTCTGTTCGTTCAATTGGCCATAAAGTAGGGCCTCCAATAACAGTTTTTACAGGGTGTGCTTGAAATTTAAATGAAGTAACTACTCCGAAATTTCCACCACCACCTCTAATCGCCCAAAATAAATCGGTATGTTGATTGGCACTTACAGTAACAAAAGTTCCGTCGGCTAAAACCATATCAGCTTCTAGTAAGTTGTCAATAGTTAATCCATACTTTCTTGATAAATGCCCAACACCACCACCAAGAGTTAATCCACCGACACCAGTTGTAGAGATGATACCTGCAGGAACCGCTAAGCCAAAAGGATGTGTGGCATGATCAACTTCTCCCCAAAGATTTCCACCTCCAACTCTAACAGTGTTATTAGCGGTATCTACTCGAACAAATTTTATTCCAGATAAATCAATTACCAATCCATTATCACACAAACCTAATCCGCCACCATTATGTCCACCACCTCTAATGGCTATTAATAAGTTGTTTTCCCTTCCAAAATTTACAGAAGCTATTACATCAGCAACATCTACGCACATGGCAAATACGCCTGGTCGTTTGTTAATCATACCATTATATATCTTACGAGTTTCGTCATAATTAGTGTTTGATGGTAAAATTAAATTTCCTCTTAATTGATTTCTAAAAGTGTCTAGAACCTCCTCTGTTAGATCTTTTATGGTATTCATAATTATAGTTTAAAAAATTAGTTAGTTAAATTCTTATTAATGTAACCAGTGCTCGGTTAGTTCTATAAATTATTATAAATAAAAGGGGAGTATTTTTGGAGGGTATTTTGGACTGAATTTACTTATTTCAAAATTAATAAAACGTCCCAGTTTACAATTCTACATTTCAACCAAATAACAATATTATTAGGTCATGGTCAATCATATACTTTTAAAATAAGTTGAAGGAAGTAGGTCGTATTTTTTTTGAAAACATTTAGAAAAGTAAGCAGCGCTATTAAAACCTGTTTCAAAAGCAATTTCAGAAATATTCTTATTTTTTTTATGTAATAACCTAAGTGCTTTTTTTAGTCTAAAATCTTGAACAAAACTATTGATAGATTTTCCAGTTAAAGCAATCGTTTTTCTGTATAATTGAGATTTGCTATACCCTAGGTTGTTGCAAAAGCTATTAATGTTTAATGCGGGATTATGCCATTCTTTATCAAGATGATTCATTAGGCTAATCAGAAAGTTCTCATCAGAATAATTTATAGTATATATTAATTTTTCATTTATAGGGATGTTTAAGTTTTCGCTTTCATACAAATCTTTAACTTCAGAAGTAATCATGATTTGTGTTTTGGCGATAGAAGATAAATGTTCTGCAGTTTTTATCGTTTGTTCAAACAAGCCTTCTTTATTGGTTATTGGAAGCCCTGTACTTAAACCAATGTTTAGTTTTATTGAAGTTATATGAATTGAATCGACTATCTTTTTTATTTCTAATGCAGATTGTAATGCGTTTGTGATTGATTTATAAGAAATTAAAATATAATCGTCTTTTTGCTTTACAACTCTTCCTTTAAGTGTGTTTACGGTAGTGTTGATGTTCTTTAAAATAGAGGATAGTTGCTTATATGAACTCTCTTTAAGTGAAGTCTTCTCTATTTTTAAAACGATTACAGTTCTTAAGGCAGGGTCGTTAATAATATTTAATGCTATGTTTTGTGATTTTTCAGGGTCTTCTATACGACCTAAAAATGATTCGACAATGGTATCGTTTACTTCAATAATTTGCTGAGGAACATCACCATGTGCTTGTTCATGTAATTCCTTAATCGCATTTATATTTGGAGCCTCTATTAAGCAAAAGGCTGTTTTTCTTTTTTCGTCACACCAATATGTTAATCCACGACAATTAAATTGGTGTTCAATTTTTAAATCTGCTTGATGCATTTCGGCAACATGTATTGCCGTAACTCCGTCAGGCATATCGTGACGGTCCATGAAAATTGGCATAATAAGTTGGTTTTCATGCAAGTTAGTGATTATTTGCGTTTGTTAAAAGAGGAAAATCCCGCAAAAAGACATTATATCATTGTCTTTGATATGGTAATTATTAAGTCGATTTAATTAAAGTTGTTGTAAACAATGGATGGTTTAATAGAGATATCTATAGCAAGTGAAAGGACTTTATTTTTTTGAGGACATAAATGGATAGTTAGTTTTGTATTTATCAATAAGAGAATAAAAACCCTGTTTTTACAGGGTTTTTATTCTAGTGATTCTTTTAAGCTAATTTAATAATTAGATCTTCTGAATTTACCATCACTCCAGGTTTTAAAACAAGTTGTTTTATTGTAGTGTCTTCTATCGCTGTTATTGTGGTTTCCATTTTCATGGCTTCAATAATAAATAAAGGTTGATTTTTAGAAACCTTTTCACCTTTTTTTACCAAAATAGTAGATAACATTCCTTGTAGTGGGGCGCCAATTTCTTTGGGGTCATTTTTATCAGCTTTAATATGTTCTACTTTGTCAATTTTTATCGATTCATCTTTTATTTGAACAGATCTACCTTGTCCATTCACTTTAAAATAAACGGTTACCATTCCGTCTTTATTTGGTCTTCCGATTGAATCTAAAGTAATTAATATGGTTTTTCCTTTTTCTAACTCAACAACAATTTCTTCACCTCTTTCCATTCCGTAAAAGAAATTCTTGGTAGGTAAATTTATTAAACTGTCATATTTTAAATGCTTGTTAAAGGCGTCTGTAAATACTTTTGGATATAGTTTGTACGATAAGAAGTCAGTGATATCAATAGGTCTGCTTAAATCTTTTTCAAATATCCCTCTGAATTCACCATATTCTTTGTCGATGTCTAGAGTTTCAATATGTGCATTAGGTCTATCGGTATATGGTTTTTGGTCTTTTAAAATTAACTTTTGAAGATCTTTAGGAAAGCCACCAACTGGTTGACCTAAATCGCCTTTAAAGAAGCTCACTACAGATTGTGGAAACGAAATAGTATCACCACGTTCTAAGACATCTTGCACAGTTAAATTATTACTTACTAAATATTGCGCCATGTCTCCAACTACTTTCGAACTTGGGGTTACTTTTACAATATCACCAAAAAGAAGATTCACATCTCCATACATTTTCGTGATTTCATGGAAACGATCTTCTAAACCTAATGCTTGTGCTTGCGGTTTTAAATTAGAATATTGTCCTCCAGGAATTTCGTGTTTAAAAACTTCTCCAGAACCAGATTTTAAGCCAGATTCAAACGGATAGTAATATTCTCTAACAGTTTCCCAGTAGTTAGAATATTCATTTAACGAGTCAATATTTAAATCGCTTTCTCTATCGTTGAATTTCATCATTTCTACAACCGAATTAAAATTAGGTTGAGATGTTAATCCCGATAAGCCGCCAAGTGCAACATCAACAACATCAACTCCTGCTTCAATTGCTTTTAAATACGTTGCAGATTGAATAGACGAAGTATCGTGAGTGTGCAAATGAATAGGGATATTAACCTCTTGTTTTAAAGCTGAAACCAACTCGAAAGCAGCATAAGGTTTTAGTAAGCCAGCCATATCTTTAATAGCAAGAATATGTGCACCTGCATTTTCAATATCTTTAGCTAAAGTTGTGTAATATTTTAAGTTATATTTTGTGTTTTTCGGGTTTAAAATATCTCCTGTATAGCAGATTGAACCTTCCGCTAAACCATTCGTTTTGTTACGTACATGTTCAATACATGGAGCAATGGATTTCATCCAGTTTAAGGAATCGAAAATTCTAAAAACATCAACACCATTTTCCCATGATTGTTCAACAAATTTTTCAATTAAATTATCAGAATAAGCAGTGTATCCAACTCCGTTTGAACCTCTAATCAGCATTTGAAGTAACACGTGCGGCATTGCTTTACGTAGTAGTCGTAGGCGCTCCCAAGGGTTTTCTTGCAGGAATCGCATGCAGACATCAAAAGTTGCACCACCCCAAACTTCCATACTAAAAATGTTAGGATTGCTTTTTGCATATCCTTCAGCAACTTTTAGCATGTCAAAAGTTCGCATTCTAGTAGCTAATAAACTTTGGTGTGCGTCACGCATTGTGGTGTCTGTAAAATGAACTTTCTTTTCATTTTTTAACCATTGAGAAAATTTATCTGGACCTAATTTGGTTAGTAAATCTTTTGTTCCTTCAGGAAAACTTGCATTTGCATCAAACTTAGGAACTATGGGTTTTATAAATGTTTTTGTTGGGTCTATTTTTTTGACATCCGGATTTCCGTTAACAATAACATCTCCGATATACGTTACTAATTTCGTAGCTCTATTTCTAGGTATTTTGAAAAGAAATAAATCAGGATTTGCATTGATAAAATTCACAGTAACTTTTCCTTGTCTAAAAGTTTCATGCTTTAGAATATTATCTAAGAAAGGCATGTTTGTTTTAACTCCTCTAATTCTAAATTCAGCTAATGCTCTTCTAACTTTTCGGCAAGCCCCATCTAATGTTCTACTATTGGCGGTTACTTTTACCAACATAGAATCAAAAAAAGGAGAAATGATTGCACCCTGATAAACACTTCCTGCATCTAAACGAATTCCGAATCCTGATGCGCTTCTGTAGGTAGTGATTTCTCCATAATCGGGTTTGAAATCATTTTGAGGATCTTCTGTTGTAATTCTACATTGTAGGGCATAACCAGTAATTTTTATATCCTCTTGACTCGTAATTTTTATTTGTTGATCAGCTAGTTTGTATCCGCCAGCAATAAATAATTGTGTTTTTACTAAATCTATATTTGTAACGACTTCGGTAACTGTGTGTTCTACTTGAATACGCGGATTTACTTCAATGAAATAGATAGAATCATCATCATCTACTAAAAATTCAACAGTTCCAATATTATTATAATTTACCGCTTTACAAATGTCTATTGCATATTTGTAAAGAGCATCTTTTATTTCTTGTTTTAAATCGAATGAAGGAGCGAATTCAATCACTTTTTGGTAACGACGTTGCACAGAGCAATCACGTTCAAAAAGGTGTACGGTGTTACCATAATTATCGGCAACTATTTGAATCTCTATATGTTTTGGGTTTTCTACAAATTTTTCAAGAAAAACGGTGTCGTCTCCAAAAGCATTTAAAGCTTCTCGTTTGCTTTCGTTAAAAGCACCTTTTAATTCATCTGCTTTTCTAATCACACGCATTCCTCTTCCTCCACCTCCAGAAGCAGCTTTTAGCATAATTGGATAGCCTATTTTTTCAGCTTCACTTAAGGCAGTTTCAATATCATCTATAGGCTTTTCGTTACTTTTAATAACAGGGATGTTATTAGCGACGGCTACTTTTTTTGCCGTAATTTTGTCACCTAAAGATTTTAAAACCGATACTTTGGGCCCAATAAAAATGATGCCATTGTCTTCACATTTTTGGGCTAGATCCGCATTTTCGGATAAAAACCCATAACCAGGGTGAATTGCATCGGCACCACTTTCTAGGGCAACTCGAATAATCTCATCAATG
>CBDTZS010000011.1:0-43167 GCA_965364955.1 uncultured Tenacibaculum sp.
GGGCAGATAAATCTTTTAAAGAGATAATATGCTTTTTATTGTTTATAACTGTTATGCTCATCTTTGTACTGTGTTTTATTCGTGCTATTATTATTTATTTTGAATTCATCTACACATTGTATAGAAGTTGCTTCAACTGCGTTGTAACTTCCGCAAGTTGTATTTCTAATATTTGATAGTGATTTGATCTGACGTATTGATGCTTAAATGTTCCTGAAGTGAATTGTTCCCATTGTTTCATGTTTGTTTGATAGGTGTCATTTACTGCTTCTATAGCAACGACATGGGCTTTTATATTTCCTTCGAGTTTATGTGCTGCAAGAATTTTAGCATTGTGAACTATCAAACGTTTTATTCTTTCAAAATCAGTTGCCCTCATTACGTTTTTCCATGACATTAGTTCAGTTTCTAAAGTGTCATGAATTTTTAAATCATCTAACGCTACTTCTTCATTTTCATGAACTTCTCTATCAATCAATAACAATTTTATATTTGGTGTTTGTGCTTCTAATATTTTCACTACTTCATACGCAATTGTAGCTCCCATAGAATATCCTGCAATCAATATTAGCTGATTTGGTTGCGCTATTTTTTGAATTTCTTGCACAAAAGAGATAGCCATTTGGTTGATGTCGTTATCAAAAGATTCTTCTGCATCAAACCCTCTGTATTGCAAACCGTAAACGTTAGCTATATTTTCAAGTTGAATCGCCACGTTTTTGAATACCGTAGATGACCCCAAAATTGGTGGAATACAAAAGATAGTAGGTTGTTGTAGCTTCGGTGTATTTAAACTTAATATTAAAGACTTTTTATCATCATCTTTGTCAATAAAACTAGATAGTTCAATTATTGTTGGATTGTTGTATATGCTTTTTAGTGGAATATTTTTGGTGAATTCGGCATGTATTTTAGACATGATTTGTGTTGCCTTGATTGAGTTTCCTCCAATTTCAAAAAAGTTAGCATTGATGCTTATTTTAGAAATATTTAAACAATTTTGCCAAATGATACTTACTTTTTGTTCGGTGTCATTTTCAGGAGCCATATATACTTGGTTTTTACCACTTTTTATTTCTCTTTTTTCTAATGTTTTTCTATCTACTTTTCCACTTACCGTAATAGGTAATGCTCCTAATTTTATAAAATGAGAAGGAATCATGTATGCTGGTATTTTTTTTCTTAGAAATTCTTTCAGCTTCATTATAAATACGTGATTTTGCAATAAATTCTCAGGAATAGGTAATGCTTTTTTATCTATTTTTCCATTTGCATTTTGTGGAATTTCTTCTAAAGAAACTATATAATTAGGCATCATGTATTGTGGTAATTTTTCACTTAGATAAGTTTTTATTTTTTTATCGGTAATTTCCTCACTTCCAACATAGTACGTAATTAAAACTTTTGTATTATCACTACCTGATTTAGCCGTTGTAATGCAATTTTGAATTCCTGCTAATTCTTGCAGCGCTTTGTCAATTTCTATCAATTCTATACGATATCCTTTTATTTTTACTTGATTGTCTTTTCTTCCACAAAAAATCAATTCTTTATGCGCGTTTTTGCGTGCTAAATCTCCTGTTTTATAGAGTAAGCCCTTTCCAAAAGGATTTGGAACAAAATATTTTACAGTTTCTACTTCATTATTTAAATACCCTTTTGCCATTCCAGAGCCTGCTATGAACATTTCGCCGATTTCTCCTTCAACAACAGGTGTTAATTGCTCATTTAGTAGATAGATTGTATGATTTTCAATTGGGAGTCCTATTGTATTACAATCGTCTTGGCTTTTTATTTGATGAAATGAAGCACAAATAGTAAATTCTGTAGGACCATAGGTGTTAAAAATGTTTGTTTTTTGAATTAGATAATCAATATATGTACTTCTTAACTCATCGCCTCCGCTAATAATTGCTCTAGGAAAATGTATTAATTTTTCCCCAAAATTATTGAGCTCATTAATTACTAAAGGTGTTGTTGATAGTATCGCTATTTTATATTTGTTCACAATATTGATCATGGCTTCTACGTTTCTTCCTCCATCTGAAAGAATAACTAGTTTGGCACCTGAGTAAAGCGTTGGAAATATTTCTTCTATAGATGTATCAAATGAGATAGATGATTGTTGAATTACAGCTTCTTCTTTTTGTAACCCAAAATAGGCTGAAAATGTTTTTATGTAATCTACTACTGAATTTTGCGTAATCATAACTCCTTTTGGCTTCCCTGTAGACCCAGATGTATAACAGATGTAACATAAATCGTCTTTCTGTATTTTTGATGCTTTTGCTATCAGAACAACATCTGATGTATAACGCTCAGAGTTGTTTATCAGTAATGGAATAGTGTAGGTTGATGTGTTGAATTGAAGTGCTTCTTCCGCAATAATCAAAACAGGTTGACTATCATTAATTATATAATCTATTCTAGCTTTTGGATATTCATTATCAATTGGTACATAAACTGCGCCCATTTTTAAAATTGCCAATAGTGAAATGATTGTCTTTTCAGATCTTCCAGCAATTAACACAACGCGATCACCAACCTTTATTTTATATGTTTCTTGTAAAAAGGCTGCAAATTTTTCTACTTCCTTTTGAAGCGTGCTATACGATATTTGTACATCGTTATATTCTAGTGCAATTCTATCGGCATGTTTTTCAAAAGAAATTTGTAATAATTCATATATATTATCAACCTCGTCATTAATTATTGTTGAAGCGTGATTGTATGTTTTGGTAGGTGCATATGTAATAGAATTTTGTTCTTGTGCAGGATTCACGTTCTCCTTTAATAGGGTGTAAAATGCAACTAAATGCCAATTTCCTAGTTCATCTTTTTTAGGAATTACCACTGTATTTTGAATTTCAGGATATTGACAAACAATTGTTTCTATTTCCCCAGGTTCTATTCGATATCCATTTATGGAAACTTGATTGTCCATTCTGCCTAAATATTGAACCGATCCATCTTCTAACCATTTCCCAAAATCTCCTGTTTTATAGACTTTGACTTCGTCTCCTGAATCATGTAATTTACAGGATATAAATTGTTTATTAGTTTTTTCATGTGCATTCAAATATCCCTTTGCTAGACATATTCCTCCAATTGTAATTTCTCCTGTAATTCCAATAGGCACTATTTGATTGTGACTATCTAATATATAAATTTGTACATTTTCAATAGGTTTTCCTATTGGTATTCTTGGTACTTTTTTCTGCACGTACGAAGTATTCATATCGTGATAAGTAACTTCTATAGATGCTTCAGTTGGACCGTATAAGTTAGAAAGCGGAATTGATAAGTGTTCGTAAAACTTATATACAATTTCTTTGTTAAGTTCTTCACCACTGCATACAATTTGACGAAGTGAACTTATATCAGTTAGGTCATTACCCTCTGCATTTAAATAGTTGCTTAATTGCGTAGGAGAGAAATGTATATAGGTAACTGCATATTTTTTAATATTGGCTGTAATTTCTAAAGAATTTTCTCTGTTTGCCAATAATAACTTCGCCCCAAAGCATAATGGCATAAAGATTTCTCCGATAGATACATCAAATACATATGGTGTTTTTTGACAGATGACATCTTGTGGTGTAAACTTATAATGATTCCAAAACCATTGTAAACGATTGATGAGGCCTATATTATTAACTAATACTCCTTTTGGATACCCTGTAGATCCAGAAGTATAAAGAATTGCAAAAACATCATGAAGTCCAATATTTATTTTCGGGTTTTCAGTAGGATAATTCTCTAATTTATTTATTAAATTTTCGATATTTATGACAACTACTGTTTCTGCTATGGCCTTTTTTTCGAAACTTTCTACATAATTATCCTCAATAAGAAGCTTCGCTCCTGTATCGTTGAGAATGTAGTTTTTTCTTTCTTCAGGAAAATCTTCATCTAATGGTACATATACTCCACCAGATTTTATTATTCCCAATAAAATAATTATTCTATACGTTGTGTTTTTAGTGAAAATAGCTATAGAATCTCCTTTTTTCACCTGATGTATTTCGATTAAATAATGAGCAAATTGATTTGCTTTTTCATTTAATTCTCCAAACGTTATAGGGTATTCGGAATTCAAAATTGCAATAGCATTAAGATGTTCTTTAGCATTATCTTCAAAAATATGCTTAATGCCTTTTGTAAAGTTGAGTGTCTTTTGAGGTGTATTGAACTCTTCTAATATTTGTAATGTTTCCTTCTGGAAATACTTCAATTCTAGAATAGGAGCTTCTGGTTTTATGATAATTTCTCGTACCATTTCTTTAAAATGACTTATCATTCTTATGATCTTTTCCTTTGTAAAAAGTTCTGCATTGAATCCAATAGTTCCTTGTATACATCCGTCTGCTCTTTTACCAAAAGTATATGATAAATCAAATTTACTTGACGTATTACGTGTAAATACAATTTCTTCTTTTGCTGCTGCTATACTGCTTTCTTCTTCAGATTCATGATATGAGAAAAGTACATCGAATATAGCGTTGGTATTTTTACTGGTTTTTTCATCGACTTCATTTATTAATACATCAAAAGGATATGATTGGTGCTCAAAAGCATCTAACGTTGTAGTCTTTACTTCTTTTAGTATCTTTGAGAATGTATGTGTTCCATCTATTTGTGTTCTTAAAGCAATTGTATTTACAAAAAAACCTATTTGTTCTTGCAAACTGGTATGATCTCTTCCACTAACAACAGAACCAATGATAATATCTTCTTGTCCCGTATATCTATATAGTACTATTTTTAAAACTGTTAAAAGCGTCATAAATAACGAAGCATCGTGTTGCTTTGCCAATACTTGTAGTTTTTTAGATATTTCTTGAGATATTTCAAAACTTGCGTTTCCTCCTTTAAATTTTTCGCTGTCTATTTCAAGATTATCTGTTGGTAAATTTAATCTAGTAATCTCTCCTGAGAATTTATTATTCCAGTACTTTCGGGCATTTTCTAAGGCGCCTGATTCTAATAGGTTATTTTGCCATACTGAATAATCTTTATATTGAATAGATAATGGTGTCAAGCCAGAATCAACTCCTCGTGATATAGATTGATATATTCTAAAAAATTCTTTTTGAAGGATTTCCATCGACCATTTATCTACGATGATATGATGTAGAATTAGTGCAAGTATCTTTTTTCCGTTTTCATCTTCTACAAATACAGCTTTAATTGAAAATTTATCTAATTGAAATGAAAAAAACAATTCACGTTCCAATAGCAAATTATATGCTGATTCACTCGTTGCTTTGTTGTATTCAATAATTAGGTCAAATTCTTCGATTTTTTTAATAAATTGTCGTGGTTCACCATCTACTACTTTAATGATTGTTCTTAGTATTTCATGGCGTTCTACTAACGTATTTAATGTTTTTAGAATAATTGATCTCTCTAAATCATCAACAGAGAACGTCAGTGGAAAATTATATAATCCATCAGCTTCAATTAATTGATCCAATACCCAAAGACGCATTTGCCCTTTGGAGAGTGGATAGTGCTCTTGTTT
This sequence comes from uncultured Tenacibaculum sp., assembly GCA_965364955.1. Taxonomy (GTDB): domain Bacteria; phylum Bacteroidota; class Bacteroidia; order Flavobacteriales; family Flavobacteriaceae; genus Polaribacter. The sequence goes on from CBDTZS010000011.1 coordinate 5,525, forward strand.
AGGGGCTAATTTTATAAATTCAAAAACTTTATCATTTTTCACAGACTGAAAGAATGCTAAAATTTCTTCTTTTTTGGTTTTAATGCTCCTAATTATTTCTGGGGTCAGTGATTCATAAGGATCTTTTATCGCAATATTATTTTCCCTAACAGATATTCTAATATTCTTACTACCTAAATCAGTAATAAATTCGTCTATTGTCATATTATAAGCTTTATTTCGTCGTCGTCTCCGCCGTTTGTTTCTGTTTCTTGTATTATTCCTGCCGCTATTATGTATACCGCTATTTTTCTGATTGTTTGCTTTAGAAACATTTCTTTTAATGAAATTTCTATCCCTATTTTTTCTGCTATAGAATTAGCTAATGTTATTGCTTTAAGTGAATTTCCTCCAAGATCAAAGAAGCCATCATGCATACTAATAGTAGAAGATTCTATGTTTAATAGTGTTGCCCATATCGCTACCAATTGTTCTTCCGTAGAATTTTTTGGCGAGGTAAATGGTTTTGCTATGTATATGATTTCTGGTAATTTTTCTCTATCTAACTTTCCATTAACGGTAATTGGCATTTTTGCTAAATGCTTATAATATCTAGGAATCATTGTAAGCGGCAAACGCTCACTTAAAAATAATTGTATGTCTTCCGATTGCTGTTCTTTTTCGCTTACATAGTAGGCTATTAATGATTGCGTATCGTTTACATTTTTGACAGTAACTGCACATTCCTTAATTTCAAGAATTTGACATATCTGATTTTCTATTTCTCCAGCTTCAATACGAACACCATTGTACTTAATTTGTTGATCTACTCTACCTAAATAATTAATCGTTCCGTTTGTATTCCAACTTGCCAAATCTCCAGTTTTATAGAGTTTACCCGAACCATATGGGTTTGGCAAAAAACGTTCTGCAGTAAGTTTTGGATTGTTTAGATAGCCGTCTGAAACTCCAACTCCGCACAAATATAATTCCCCAATACTGCCTATTGGTACGAGTTCTAATTTTGCTGTGAGTATATAAGCATGCATATTCGCAATTGGCTTTCCTATAGACAGTTTGTTTTTTGCTGATTCTGAAGCTGTAATTTTATTTGATATGGATATGATCGTTGCTTCCGTAGGTCCATATTCATTATAAAATTTATAACGAGTATTGTATCTAATTGCCAATGAAACGGCACACTCTTCTCCTGAAACCACTATTTTTTGTAAACTAGGAATATCGGGTAATTCTAAACTTTCCAAATATGATGGTGTAACATTTAATAACGTAATTTTTTGCTTGGAAATGTAATTCACTAATCCCTCTTTATTTCCTAATGTTTCTTTAGCAACCAGTACTAATGTTGAGCCTGTTGTTAAACTCAACCATATTTGCTGCACTGAAACATCAAAGTAATACGGAGAGAATTGAAGAATTTTTTCTTCATGTGTTACTTCTAAAAATTCGCGCTCGTACTGAATTAAATTAGACAGACTTTTATGATTGATCATAACACCTTTTGGCAATCCTGTAGAACCTGATGTGTATATAATGTATGCCAAATTGTCTACTGTAGGATACTGCGTATGCGATGCTTTTTCTGCATGATTGTCTAGCTCTTTCGAACTAATTACAGGACATATTTCTGAAATTGTAGATGATACTTTTTCTAGATTACTTATTAAAATGTGACTCATACTTTCTTCTAGTATGTGCTTTGTTCGTGATTCAGGCTGGTTGGAGTCAATAGGTAAGTATGCAGATCCACTTTTTATGATAGCTAAAATTCCTGTAATCATTTCAACCGAACGAGTCATCAGCATTGCTATAATAACCCCTTTTCCCGCTCCTTTCGAAATGAGATATGCGCTCCAACAATCTGAACGCGCATCTAGTTCTTCATAACTTACTTGCTGCTCATTAAATTCTATAGCAATTGATGAAGGTGATAAAATTACTTGCTCCCTGAATACATCTAAAACGGTTGTATCTAAATTGTATCGTTGAGACGTATTATTAAAATCTTGTAATAATAATCCTCGTTCTTTTGCTCCTATTATTGATAGCTTTCCTATATAGGTATCACTATTTATTAATACCTGATCAATTATTTGACATAAGTAATCACTAAATCGTTGTAAGGTAGACTCTAAAAACAAATCTTTACGACCATTAAATCCTATTGTGATTCCAATTGTAGATACTGAAACTTCAAAACTTAAATCAAACTTTGAATGTACATAATCCATCCCTTTATATGGGATGATATTTATACCACTTGTCTCAAAATCAGAAGATTCTAATGACTCCATATATAAAAAAAACACATCAAATAAAGGGTTTCTACTTGTATTGCGTTCAATTCCTAACAAGTCTATTAAATCCTCATATTGATACAAATGATTCTCAAAAGCTGACAAAGTTGATCTATGTATTTGAGCTACAAAAGATCGAAAAGAGTCTTCAGGATTAACTCCATTTCGAAGGGACAACGTGTTAACAAACATACCAACCAAATTTTCCATATCGGCATGATGGCGACCCGCAGTGACCGTACCTACTATGATATCTTCACTACCTGATAGCTTGTGTAAAAATACTTTGTAAATTGATAAAAGTAAGGTATATACCGTAATTCCTTCTCCCTGAGAGAACATTCGTAAACCTTGCACCTGTGAATCAGATAAACTTATACGATAAGAAATTCCTTCTGCACTGCGGTATAAAGGGCGACTAAAATCCATCGGAATCTCAAGATTAGGCAAAGCTCTACTATATATTTCTTCCCAATATACTTTAGCGGAAGCAACTAATTCATTGTAAGAATCACTTTGTTGCCATACAGCATAATCCTTGTATTGAATTCGTAACGGGTTTAAAGTCTCTCTTTGGTATAAACTCCAAAAATCACGCAATAACACTTTCATTGATACACCATCACTAATTATATGATGCATGTCTACCAGTAATATATGTTTATTTTCGTTTACATATAATAAACTTACTCGAAAAGGTAATTCTAGAGATAAATTAAACGGGCGAACAAAATTACTTATATGCTGTTTTATTTTCGACTCAATTACTTGGACAAAAGGAATTTCGAATCTGTAATCAGCTAGTAACTTCTGTACAACTACCGAACTAACAAACTCAAATACAGTACGTAAACTCTCATGTCTTTCTATCAATTTTAAAAATACAGCCTCTAAATGAGATACATCTAAATTCCCAAAAATCTCAAATGCACCAGGTATATTGTATGTTGTATTTTCTTTATCAAACTCGTATAAAAAGTACATCCGTTTCTGAGCAGACGATAATGGGTAAAAATCCTTTTTTGGACTACTAGGAATCGAAATAAATTCTTCCTGCTCTAATCCACTGATATATTCTGCTAAAGAACGAATCGTTTGGTATTGGAAGATATCACGAAGTAATATCTTAACAGAAAAATCTTTGTTGATACCATTGATTAGTACCATCGCTTTTAAAGAATTCCCGCCTAATTCAAAAAAGTTATGGGTCACTCCTATCTCTGATGCCTCTATAACTAATACCCCTTGCCAAAGCTTCGATAATTGTTTTTCTATGTCTGTATCTGCAGGTAGGTACTGTTGTTTTTCTAATATAACCTCAGGAAGTGCCTTACGGTCTAATTTACCATTTAGTGTTGTTGGAAAAGATTCCATTTGAATATAATATCTTGGAATCATAGTTACTGGCAAATAGTCTAATAAATATTGCTGCAATTTTTCTAAGCTATATTCTTGATAACTTATACAGTAGCAAACTAATACTTTTTCACCTGCTACTTCTTTCACTGTGACAATACTATCTTTTATCTCAGCTATATTACAGATATGATTCTCAATTTCACCTAGCTCTATTCGAACTCCATTTATTTTTACTTGATGATCTATACGTCCTAAGAATATTAGTGCTCCAACATCATTCCATTTTGCCAAATCTCCTGTTTTATAGAGTTTTCCTTCTCCATATGGATTATTTATAAAACGTTCTTTAGTAAGGTCTTCTTTATTCAAATATCCCAATCCTACTTGAGCACCACCTATATATAATTCACCTACTATTCCTATTGGTTGTAAACACATACCTTTACTTAATATGTAAATCTGGGTGTTTTGTATCGGAACTCCTATATGAGGTATTCTTGACATGTCCTTATTTGGTTCTATAACATTTGCAGTAACCACATGTGTTTCTGCAGGACCATAGTGATTATGTAAACTAATCTGATATTTTAGTAAGTAAGCCTTAAATAAATCACCTATTACAACTTGTTCGCCCGCAGTAACAATGTTTGTTAATGTTTGTGGTAACTCGTCTTTATATATCGAATTGTTGAATAATTGATTCAGGATGGAACTCGGCATGAATATCGTACAAACTTCTTTTTCCTGTATCCTTGATAATATCATCGAAAAATCCTTAGATTCTTCTTCCGTTAGTAAGTGTAATGTTCCACCAGTAAGCAATGCAGAAAATATCTCTTTAAAAGAAGGATCAAAGGTTAAAGGTGTAAATTGTAATACCGAACTTGTATTAATAGTCGTACTATAAATATGATAATCTAATAAATTTACTAAGTTCCTATGCGTAAGCATGACCCCTTTAGGAACTCCAGTTGAACCAGAAGTATATAGTATATATAATAAATCTTTACTTGTATTTTGATTTATCAATGGCTCTGAAGCATGATCTTCATATGTAAATGTGCTCAAATTTAATCGAGAAATATCATTTACGAATGTGAGCTCATTTGTTTGATTATCTGTCAATAACAACATCATTTTACTATCAGAAATCATTGTTGAAATTCTCGATGTGGGATGTGTGAGATCAATTGGTAAGTATGCACCTCCTGATTTTAAAACACCCAAAATTGAAACAATTACTTCCATAGAACGCTGTTGAAGAATCCCTACAACTGTATTTGAACTCACTCCTAAACCACGAAGATGTCTTGCCAGTTGGTTCGATTGAGTTTCTAACGCTTCATAGGTCAGTTCTTTTCCTGCCAATGTTAATGCAATATTTGTTGGTGTTTTTTGGGCTTGTTCTGTAAACCACTCAGAAAATGTTTTATCAACATCGTATAACTTATCTGTTGAGTTAAAATTTTCGAGCAATACTTTTTGATCAGTAACCTCTAAAAGTTGTAAGTCTTTTATTTTTGCCCTCGATTCCGTTGTAATTTGTTTTAAAAGGTGTATGAAATATTTTTGTAATCTACGTATTGTTACCTCTGAAAATATATCTGTGTTGTATTGGAATCTGCCATGTAATTCTCCATTTGTAATGACCGATTTTAATAACAAGTCAAACTTTGCCGTTGTATTTTCTTGTTCATATTCTTTAAATACGACATCATTGATTTGATATTTATCTAGTTTTTGTTCATTTTCAATATGAACTATCATAACATTAAATAATGGATTTCTACTTGTATCTCTTGAAACATTTAACGTTTCTAATAACTCTTCATATTGATATAACTGATTGTCAATACACTGTGTTATTTTATTTTTTACATTTATTAAAAATTCGTGAAATACTTGATCAGAATTTACCTGATTTCTTATTGCTAGTGTATTCACGAACATTCCAACAATTTCCTCAAGATTACTGTGTTCTCTACCAACGACAGGACTTCCAATGATTATATCATCCGTGTTGCTTATTTTACTTAGAAAAATACTAAATACTGAAAATAAACTCATAAAAAAGGTTCCATCGACTGATTGTGCGATGCTTTGTAATTTTTTTACGTAGACTTCTTCAATTACAAAGTCTATTGAGTTCCCTTTATTAGTTCTTAATAAAGGATATTCATAATCAATAGGAAGATTTAGCTTTTCAAAATGTGTTTTATATTCAGATAGCCAAAATTCTTTTTTGTTTGAATAATTTTGTTGTTGTTCTTTTTGCTGTTGCCAGTATGCGTAATCTTTATATTGTAGTTTGAGTTTAGGAAGCTCATATCCATTATAAAACGAAAGAAGATCCTTTGTTAGTATATCTATTGAGTGTAAATCACCAGCAATATGATGTATGTCTATGAACAGAAAATATACTTCTTTTGAAATTGTGAGTAAGCTAACGCGTATTGGATAATCTTGGTTTAGATTGAATGGTTTTATAAAGGAAGTAAATTCTTTATCTACTGTTTCCAAATTTCCCCTTTTGTAATCTAAAGTAAAGCCTTCAATACCAATTACTTTTTGATTTATTGTATGGTCTTCAAACGAATAGATAGTTCTCAAACATTCATGCCTATTTATTAATTTAAAAATTGATGTTTCAAGATTTTCAATGTCTAATTTACCTTGTATATGAAAACCCAAAGGAATGTTATAAGACGTATCTTCTTTATCAAATTCATATAAAAAATACATACGTTTTTGCGCAGATGACACAGGAAATAATACTAGCTCTGGAGCTTTGTTTATTGAAATTAACGTGCTTTTATTCTTTATAGTGTCAAAAAACCCAATAATATTTTCTTTTTGAATTTTTAATTCTTGAATGATCTCTTGAGTTAAAGCATCATCATCATCATGAACAGCCAATTGACCTTCATGCACCGAAATGATTATATTTTTATTTCTCAAAAACGTTATATATTCGTCAATTCTCATAAAATTAGCTTGGCCTTTTTAATATTATTAGTATTATCTAATTGTTGAACTGTGATGATATAATCTGAAATTGCTCTCACCGTTTGCTTTATAAACATTTCTTTTACTGATAATTCAATAGAGAAATCTTTTGAAATTGTATTAATCAGCGTTATGGCTTTTAATGAGTTTCCTCCCAAATTAAAGAACGTTTCATTTACACTAATACTTTCTACCTCTAACTGAAGTAAGTGTGCCCAAATAACGGTAAGTTTTTTTTCAACTTCGTTGGCAGGTGTTACATATATCTTTGAAATATTTTGTAATGCTGGCAATCTATTTCGATCTAGTTTTCCTGTTACTGTTGTTGGAAAACTTTCGAGTAGCATATAATATCTAGGAATCATATTCATAGGAATCTTGTCCAATAAATGTGTTTTCATTACTGTTTCTGAAATGTCATTTTCTGAAATATAATAGGCTACTAGCACTTTTTCTTCTTGATGTTCTTTGATTACAACCACACAATCTTTGACTTCCAAAAGATCACTTATTTTATTTTCAATTTCGCCAAGTTCAATTCTGACTCCATTTAATTTTATTTGTTGATCATCCCGTCCAATATATGTTATAGTCCCGTCATCATTCCATATTGCTAAATCTCCCGTTTTGTATAAGTGGCCGTTTCCGTAAGGGTTCTCAATAAAATGTGCTTTCGTAAGTTCTGGACGGTTTAAATACCCTTGCCCAACACCAGCTCCTGAAAGGTATAAATGACCTGTACTTCCAATAGGTACTACTTGCAATTTTTCATTTAGTATATACGCTTTTAGATTGGAAACAGGTGTTCCAATTGTAAGACTACTTTGCATAGTCATTTCTTTTGTTACCTTACTGGCAATTGCAATTACAGTTGTTTCTGTAGGTCCGTATTCGTTATAAAATTCGTAGTCATCAACATATTTAGCCGCTAGTTTTGGCTTACATTCTTCCCCTGAAACTACAATTTTTTTCAACGATGCTAAGAGTGGTATTTCTAATTTTTCTAAGAATGAAGGCGTCGTATTTAATATGGTCACTTTGTAAGTATCTAAGTAATTGACAAAGTCATTAGGTTGCCCTAAGCGTTCTTCTTTTATTAACACCAATTTTGCGCCTGTTGTAAGTGCCAACCATATTTGTTGTACAGATACATCAAAATAATACGGAGAAAATTGTAATATGACATCTGAAGCATCTACATTTAAAAATGTTTTTTCATGATGAATAAAGTTTGTCACATTTTTATGTTGTATAACAACTCCTTTAGGTAATCCTGTAGATCCTGATGTGTATATGATGTAGGCGACATCTTTTTGTAAAGGAAACTGTAAATCAATTTCACTTTCAGAATTTATAGCCAGTTCTTCTGGAGTTAAAAATGTACTTATTGTTTGTAATTCGTTCGTTATAAAAACATTTGTAATTACAAAGCGACTGTTAATTTCTTCTAATATATGTTTTATTCTATCTGAAGGTTGATTCGGTGCTATTGGTACATATGCGGCACCCGATTTTAGTACTGCCAATATTGCAACAATCATTTCTATAGAACGATTCATAATGAGTCCTATAAAATCACCTTTGGAAACCCCTTTAGAAATTAAAGAAGCAGCCCATTTATTTGAACGCGCATCGAGTTGTTTATATGTTAGCTTTTCTTCTTCTAACACTAACGCAAAAGCTTCTGGTGTTTTACGCACTTGAGAGCGGAACATATCTAAGACCGTATCACTTTCATCATAAGTGACTTTAGTAGTATTGAATGTTTCTAAAATCATAGTTCGCTCTTCTTGAGAGAGCATTTCAATAGTAGCTATTTTCAGGTTTTTATCAGCAATCACCTGTGATATGATTTGCAATATGTAGTCCCCAAATCGTTTTAACGTAGTTTCTTTGAATAAGTCTTTTCTACCATTTATTGCTAATTTAATAAACTCTTTTGCTGCCGAAACCTCAAAACTTAAATCAAATTTAGATTTAGTTACTAATGATTTTGAAGGTTTTACAGAAATAGTTTCATTTCTAAAACTGTCAACATCTATAATATCATTATATAAAAAGAAGACGTCAAATAATGGGTTTCTACTTGTATTCCTTTCAATTTCTAATGCATCAACCAAATCTTCGTATTGATAGAGTTGATTATCAAATGCGGCTAATGTGTTTTCTTGTACTGCTGCTAAGAAGGTTGTGAATGAATCCTTTGCTTTTGGCTTATTGCGTAACGGTAATGTATTTACAAACATTCCAACTATAGGAGCTAGATCTGCATGAAATCTTCCTGATGTCGCTGTTCCTATGACGATATCATCTTTTGAAGAAATTTTACTTAAAAATATATTGTACACAGCTAGTAGCAATGTGTATGGCGTAACGCCTTCCGAACGAGCTAATATTAATATATCTTCGCTTTGCTTTGCAGATAATTGTATATTATGAGATATTCCTTCATCGTTTAAATATGCTGGACGCATATAATCTGTTGGTAAATCAATGGTTTGTACATCTTCTGAAAAATTATTTATCCAATACGATTTGTGAGTTGACATTAATTGCAGAAAAAAGTCACTTTGCTGCCAACTAGCATAATCTATGTATTGCAAAGCCAAAGGTTTCAACGTTTCGTTTTTATAAAGTTTCCAGAAATCTTGTATTAAAATTTCTAAAGAAATACCATCAGAGATTATATGATGCATATCTAGCATCAACGTATATTTCTCTGTGCTTAGTTGCAATACTTCTACTCGTATTAATAACTCATTAGAGATATCAAACGGTCGAATAAAACTTTTTACATGTTTTTCTATATTGTATTTAATTTTTGTGACAGGAATTTCAAACACATAATCTTCAATCAATGTTTGTACAGTTTGATTTTTTTCAATTTTGAATTGCGTACGCAACGTATAATGTCTTTCTAATAGTTGTTGAAATACGTTGTTGAGATGATTTACATCTAGCTTTCCCGTTATTTCAAAAATACTTGGCATATTGTAAGTAGTTCCAAGTTTATCAAATTCATATAAGAAATACATACGTTTCTGAGCCGATGAGAGAGGATAACATATGGCTTTTGGTGCTTTTGGTATGGTTATAAAATAATTTTTATCTAGAGTATCAATGTAGGCTGCCAAACTTGTTATTGTAGTAAATTTAAAAAGACTCTTTAATAATATGTTTACTGAAAATATTTTTTTTAGCATATTAACCATCATCATAGCTTTTAAAGAGTTCCCTCCTAAATCAAAGAAACTACTACTAGCGCTAATTGATGAAGCATCCGAATGTAATACTTCAGACCAAATAGAAACTATTTTTTTCTCTGTAATAGTCGCTGGCACTATATATTTCACTGATGTTCCTGGTAACGGAAATAATTTAAGATCTAGTTTCCCTGTAGCTGTTTTTGGGAAATTTTGCATATGCATATAGTGATTTGGCACCATATTTAAAGGTAAGTGTCTCGATAAACAAGCATTTAATGTTTCTTCCGAAATTTCTTCTTTTGCTAAATAATAACCTACTAGTATTTTGTTTCCTGAAACTTCTTGTAATAGTACAGCTGAATCTGAGATTTCTGAAATATCATTTAAATGGTATTCAATTTCTCCCAATTCGATACGCACTCCATTTAATTTCACTTGAAAATCTTTTCGTCCCAAAAAAGTAAGGCTACCGTCATTGTTCCAACTAGCTAAGTCTCCTGTTTTATATAATTTTCCTTCTCCATACGAATTTGGAATGAAGTGTTCTTCGGTAAGTTCTGGATGGTTAACATATCCTAAACCAACTTGTATGCCTCCAATATGTATTTCTCCCGGAATACCTATTGGTTGTATATGATTTCCTTCACTAAGAATGTGTATTTGTGTATTTTGTACAGGAAAACCAATATTAGGCATTTTTGGAAGGTTTTCAGTTGGTAATATTTTATGCGCTGTAACTACATGCGTTTCTGCTGGACCATAATGATTATGTAAATGAATGTTATGTTCTAGTATGTACTTCTTAAACAAATCACCCACCACTACCTGTTCTCCTGCAGATATTATGTTGGACAGTGTATTAGGCAAGACTTCTTGATAAATAGTTGAATTAAATAATTGATTTAATACTGAATTAGGCATGAATATCGTGTCAACCTGTTTGTCTTGAATTTTATTTAATATTGCTGTAAAATCTTTTGATGCTTCTTCCGACAATAAATTAATAGTTCCGCCACTTAATAAAGCTGAGAAAATTTCTGAAAAAGACGCATCAAAAATAAGCGGTGTAAATTGTAATACGGATGTTGCGCTGATTTTTGCTGTATGAATATAATAATCTAAAAGGTTTATTAAATTTTTATGAGGAAGCATTACTCCTTTTGGGATTCCTGTTGAACCTGAGGTATATAAGATATACAATACATCTTCGCTAACATTTTGTTCTTCTATTTTTCCTGCATCATGATTTTTATGGCTTTTTTCACTAATATTAATCTTTTGTACCTCCGTTGTAATTTTTTCATCTGTATACGTATCGGTAAGCATCAGAGCCATTTTACTATTCGAAATCATAGTTGCAATTCTAGATCTAGGGTATGATTGGTCAATTGGCAAATAAGCTCCTCCAGATTTTAGTATTCCTAAAATTGAAATAATCATATTCGGAGATCGATGTTGCATAATCCCTACAATCGTTTCTCGGGTGACTCCAAGTGTTTGTAATTGTCTTGCTAATTGATTTGATTCGGTGTCCAATTGAGCATAAGTAATCTCTGTATCTTCGTAGGTTAATGCTATTGCATTGGGTGTTTTTATTACTTGTTCTGCAAACCAAGCAGTTAATGTTTTATCTGTATTAAGTGGTTTTGAAGTATCGTTAAATCCTTCTATTTGTAATTTTTGTTGCTTGCTTATTATATCATTTTGATTGACAACAGCTTTTCCATTATTTACAAACTGATGAAGTACAGCTTTGAAGTACTCATAGATTCGGCTAGATAATGTTTCATTTATAATTGTTGTTGAGTATGCAAGCCATAGTTTGAATCCATTATGTGTTGCTGTAATATGAAAATCAAATGGTGTATTATTATTTACATAATTATCAAATCCTGTTACGCCTTCTTCAACAACTTCTGAACCTTCTTCTCGTACCATATCATTTACAATATGAAAATCCATATAGTTAAAAGAGGTATCAAAAATTGGATTCCTGTCATTTGCAGATTCCTCTGTTATTTCTAAAATTTTATAGAATGGAACTTTTTCATGTTTTTTAAATTTTCTTAGCTTTTCTTCAATGTAGATTATATAATCGCCCCAAGTCACGTTTTCTGGAACTTCAGCTCTAAAAGGAACTGTATTTAAGAAGCACCCCAGCAACTTATCACCGTCAGGTGTTAGTGGCCTGTTATTTGCAACAATTCCAACCGTGACATCGTTAGTAGAAGAAAACATTTTCATTACATATACATATGCTGCAAAGCAAAGGTGCTTGAAACTTGTATTATATGCAGATGCAACTTTTTCTAGTTCTTCCCTAAATCCATTCCCCAAATCATACTTATCCATCTTAAACTCATGCTCTAAGTCTGTCTTTGAAAATTCAAGACGTTTGTAATCGGCGAGTTCTTCTTTCCAATAGGCCATGTTTTCCTCATCTATGGAAGCTATTATTTCGCCTAAAATTTGATCTTTGTAAGTAGATTTTAATGTCGTAGGTTTGAAATTTTCTTCTTGTAAAAGTTGAAAATAAACATTATTGAGTTCGGTTGTGAACGAATTTAAACTCCAACCGCCAAATAAGGAATGATGAAAATCAAATAAAAGATAATGATGCGAATTTGATGCTTTTATAATTGTCATTCGCCAAATCAATGCAAAATCTAATTTAGTTTCTTTTAGTCTTTCTTCCTGCTTTTTATTTTCAATTAATTGTTCTTGTTCACTTCTTGAGTAATTTGAAATGTCCATAAAGTTAACTTCCGGATTCACTTCTTTAAGGATGATATGCGCTAAGTTTTCAATATCATATATTTTTCGAAGTCCCGAATGTTTTTTCAATAATAAATTTAATGCTTTCTTGAAAATTGTAAAATTAAAATTTCCCGAAGGAAGTGGATATACATTTTGCTCGTGATAGATTATATTATGTATACTTTTTTCTTCAGACTTTTCTTTTAACGTATGAAACACCATTCCTATTTCAACACCATTCATTGGGTATACGGCTTCATATGTTTCTTTGTAGATTCCTTTTGCCTTGTAACCTTCCGCAAATTCATGAAGTGTTTCTTTCGCTTTAGAATAGTATACTGCGTGTTTATTATTATTTTCTCTTTTGAGAACAGTACTTAGTTTTTCTATCGTTTGATCCGCATATAAATCGGCAATATTTAATGAACTTTGTAATTTTTCATTGATTTCAGCAATCAGTCCGATAGCTTTTAAAGAGTCTCCACCCAAAACAAAGAAGTTGTCTTGTATCCCAATTTTAGTTGCTGCGAGTACTTTCATCCATATCAGAACCATTATTTCTTGTGCTGGAGTTTCAGGAGCTTTGTATTTAAACAATTCTGCAGGCTTAGGTGATGGTAATTTGGTTTTATCTACTTTATTATTTGTAGTATAGGGGATTTTAGAAATTTGCATAAAGTATGCAGGAATCATGTAAAGCGGCACCAATTCTGCTAAAAAATTTCTTAAATCTTCTGTCTTCAATTCTTCTTTAGCAACTATGTATGCGCACAGGTAAGGTTGCCCATCTCCTTTATCTCTTTTGTCAAGTACAATGGCGTTTTCAATAGCTTCATGCTTGAGCAATTGATTTTCAATTTCTCCTAGTTCTATTCTAAATCCTCTTAATTGTATTTGATGGTCAGAGCGTCCTTTATATTCTAATTCGCCATTACTTAACAAGATGGCTAAATCGCCTGATTTGTATAAACGATCACCATCTTTGAAAGGATTTTTTATAAAGCGAGCATTTGTTAAGCTTTCATTATGGAGATATCCTCTACCAACTCCCTCTCCACCAACATAGATTTCTCCAATAACCCCTTTGGGTACTGGTTGTAGGTTTTCATCAAGCAAGTAAATAGATCCCGTATGCAATGGACGACCAATGTTACTGATTCCATTTTGTATTTCGTAAGTCCCAATTTCTTTGTACGTCATATGCACGGTTACCTCAGTAATTCCATACATATTAATGAGTTTAGCATTTGGTTGGTTTTTATGCCAATCTTTTAGCTTTAGTGGAGATAATGCTTCACCTGCAAATACAACATATCGTATTTTTGGTAATTGTATACCTTGTTTTTTTGCTTCTCCTGCTAAGTTATAAAACGCTGTTGGTGTTTGGTTTAAAACAGTAACATTATTTTCATGTAATATGTGAAGGTATTTTTCGGGATCTCTAGCCGTCTCTGTTGGAATAATAATTAGTTTTCCTCCATTTAAAAATGCCCCATACATTTCCCAAACACTTACATCAAAACAGTGGCTGTGAAACATCGTCCAAACATCTTCTTCTCCAAAATCATACTGAAATTTATCATTGAATAGAAGCCTTACCACATTGCGATGCTCTATCATTACTCCTTTTGGATTTCCAGTAGTTCCAGAAGTATACAATACATAACATAAGTCATTTGGTGTATTTACCTGCTTAGGATTTGATATATCCGCTATAGTATCAATATCTTCTATGTACACAAATGTAATAGTATCATTATATACGCTATCCTTAAATTCTTTTAAAGTTAGTAATAGCTTAGCTTTACTACTTTCTAACGTATAAGAAATTCTTTTCTCAGGGTAATTCACATCTATAGGTAAATATGCGCCTCCTGCTTTTAGAATTCCTAACATCCCGATTATTGTTTCGAAAGTTTTCCCAGTTAAAAGTCCTATTATGTCTCTTGTTTGCACTCCATTATTTTTTAATAAACGTGCTACTTTATTTGCCTTAACATTAAGCTCTCCATAGGTCATAGATTCACCTTGAAACTGTAATGCTATATTTTTAGGAGTTTTTTCTACTTGTAATTCAAACATGGTAACTAATGTCATTTCCTCAGGGAAATTGACATTTGTAAAATCATTTATTTGAAGGAGTTCTTTGTACGTAGTGTTGTCAAGAAGTGAAATGTTTTTTAAAAGCACATCATTATTTTCGCCTATTTGATCTATTATATTTATTAGATATTTGAAGAATAATTCTATAGTTTCTTTCTTAAATAATTTTGTACTATACTCAAAACTACATCCTAGTTCATCTTCTGTTTCATTAAAATGAATCATCAAATCAAACTTAGAAGTAGATTTACTTATTTCGTATGGCTTTACATTAAAATCTTTAAGTTCAGACTTAGCCCGCTGTATATTATTCAATGTAATCATGGTATTGAATAATGGATTTACTTCGTTTGTATTGTTTAAATCTAAATCTTCTAATAATTCTTCGTAGGGATATTCTTGATGATCAAAACACATCAATGTCTTTTTCCCTACTTCTTTTAAGAAATGTATAAAACCAATGTTATATCTAGGATTAAAGCGAATTCCTACTGTATTTACAAACATTCCGATGATACTTTTTAAATCATCGTGTTTTCTACCGCCTACTGGAGTTCCTATAACTAAATCATCTACCCCTGTTAATTTTGATTGCAATACACCAAAAAGTGATAAGAGTACAGAAAAAAGTGAAACTTCACTGATTTTTTTAAGCTTATCTATAATTTGTTTTTGCTGAGCATTAATTTTGAAATGAACTTGTTCTCCTTCAAATGAAATTTCATTAGACCTTTGAAAATCTGTTGGTAAAATAGCTGTATTCGTATACCCACTTAATTCTTGAAGCCAGAACGATTTTTGATTTAATAAGTGTTTTTGATATTCCGCACCATAATACCAATCTGCATAGTCTTTGTATTGTATGGTTAATTCTGGTAGTGGTACACCCATATATATTGAGATCAAGTCCTGTAAGAATATCTGAAATGACAATCCATCAAAAATAATATGATGGACATCAATAAGTAAAATATATTCATTTCTAGACGTATTTACTAAACTAGCTCTTAATAAAGGTGCTTGATCTAAATGGAATGGTTGAGAAAAACTTCCTATTATTTTATTAAGTTCTGTTTTTGTATACTTATCAAACTGAAGTGTAAAATCAACATTCTCTTCTATTTCTTGGATAGGTTTATACTGCTCATCTAGTATAAAAGAGGTACGTAAACTTTCGTGCCTATTAATGAGTTGTAGCAATGCGTTTTCCAAACGTTTTACATCTAATACACCATTAATCTCAAAGGCGAAAGGAATATTATATGCTATAGCTTTTTTTGCTAATTCTTGGAGTACGAATAACCTTCCCTGAGCTGGAGTAAGTTTTATAGAAGTAGTCTTTTTAGATTTTGGAATACTTTTATATTGTTGTGTACTTGTTCTATTTTGAATAAAATCAATAAGTTCCTGTTTGTTTTCACGAATATCTTGAAGAAATAAAGTTTCATCTACTTCCTCTGGAATGTTTAACTTTAAGTTATCATTCTCAACGCCAATGCGGACATCTAGTTTCTTTAATTTTAATAATAATTCCTCCACTTTTCTGCTGATTATATTATTGTTTCTTTACTGACTCTTCTTGAATCTTCTACTTTATCTACCTCTAACCATTTGTCCATTTCAATTAACTCTGAAATTTCTCTAATCGTTCTTTTCTTAAATATTTCTATCAATTTCAGATTTACGCCCAATTGTTTACTTATTGTATTTGCTATTTGAATTCCGTTTAAAGAATGTCCCCCTAATTCAAAAAAGTCTGTCGTAACTCCAATTTTCTCAGCATCTAGTTTTAATACCTCTGACCAAATCGTAACCAAACGCTCTTCTGTTTCATTACTTGCTGATTCATAATTACTGGTCACTGTTACATCAAATTCTGGTAATTCCTTCTTTGCTATCTTTCCACTTAGATTTACAGGAAGTTTTTCCATGTGAACATAGTAATTTGGCAACATGTAATCTGGTAGTTCTTTTGATAAACGCTCTCGTAATATGCTACTCTCTATTACTCCTTCACTTTCATAATAGCCCACCAAAAATTCTTCCCTTGCTCGTTCTTTTAATAGCACTACAGATTGTACTATTTCTGAAATATTATTTAGTTGATATTCAATCTCTGATAATTCGATACGATAGCCTCTGAGCTTTACCTGATCATCGATTCGTCCACAATATTCCAAATTTCCATTTGACAACCATCGTGCCATATCACCTGTACGATATACGCGATCTTCACATTCTAACCAATCCGTCACAAAATGTTCTGTAGTCATTTCTTGATTTCCTACATAGCATCTTGCCAATCCTGATCCTGCAATGCATAATTCTCCTTGTACTCCTGGCGCTACCAAACTTCCATATTGATCTGTGATATACACACGTTCATTTGGTAATGGTTTTCCTATAGGAACTGTTGTGTATTGTGATAATTCTTCAGGAATAATTTTAAAAAACGTAGAATCTACACAAGTTTCCGTAGGCCCATAAAAGTTATACATATTTATTCCAGTATCAAACGTTTCATAGAATTGGATAACCAAACTTTTATCTAAATACTCTCCTGCCAAAATCCAACCTTGTAAATATTTTAATTCTTCACTACCTTCAAGACTGTTTAACAGCATTCGTAGATGTGTTGGCGTTCCATCAGATAGTGCTATTTTATGTGTATTGTAAAAATTTAGTAAAGCCAATCCATCCTTTCTACTGACATCGTCTGCTATATATAAACTGTGACCTAAAAGTAAAACACCAAATATTTGTTGTACCGAGGCATCAAACGCATACGAAGCTAGTAACGATACTCGTAAGCCCGATTCATAACTTTTATATACTGTGTGTTCCAGTCCTTTAACTAAGTTGAGTACACTTCCATGACTCATCATCACTCCCTTGGGTTTTCCACTAGACCCAGAGGTAAAGATGCAATAGGCGATGTCTTCCTTTGTTAACCCAACTTCGACTGCTTCTGATGAACTACTCCATATTAAAGGATTTCCTATATCAACTACTGGTAAGTAAGCTGAGAAACGTTCTATATAATCTATTTCCGATAAGAGTAACGATGTGCGGCTTTGGTCTAACATATAGCTTACACGTTGTTCTGGTAAACTTGGGTCTATTGGTAAATAGCCTGCACCTGATTTTAGCACACCCAAGATGCCAATAATCATATCCAACGAGCGATCTAATAATAAGCCCACCATGTTGCCTGGTACAATTTTACATGAGCATAAATAGTTTGCCAATTGGTTTGAACGTGCATCTAATTCTAAATAACTAAGATAATCTCCTCGGTAATGTATCGCGATGCGATCGGGATTCAAAATTACTTGAGATTCAAAATTATTTAGTAAACTATCTTGCATATTATAAGAGAGCTCTGTAGCATTATATGTGTTTAATAATAGATATTGATCAGATAATGATAGCATCTGTAACTCTTTTAATGCTAATGATGTATTTGATAGGATTGAAGCTACCAAACTTTGGAAATATGTTACAAGTTTTTCGATGCTTGAACGATCAAAAAGTTCAGAAGAATATTGAAATCCTACCAATAAACCATCGGATTTTTCTGAAACTCGTAAGGTTAAATCAAAGCGAGTTGCATCTACTTCATATTCATACGGTATTAATTCTAGCCCCGGAATTTCTATGGTAGGTTGTTCAAAGTTAAAATACTCAAACATCACATTGAACAGTGGTGGGCGACGCGTATCTCTTTTTAATTTTAAAGCATCTATTAAATCCTCGTACGGATATTCTTGATGTTCAAAAGAAGCGAAGATGTTTTCTTTTGATTCTCGTAAATATTCTAAATATCCAATATTTCCTTTTGGCCTGCTTCGTAATGCCAGTGCATTGATAAATACTCCTGCAATACCTTCTAAATCTGCATGATGACGTCCTGCTACAGATGTTCCAACTATAATGTCTTCTTCGCCTCCTAACCTGCTTAGTAAAATTGTATAAATACTGTGCAATACCACAAACAATGTTGTTTGTTCTTCTTTGGCTAACGAAGATAGCTTTGAAGTTGTATCTGTATCTAAATGAAACTCTAAGATTGTTCCTGAATTGGTACTTGTTTCTGGACGAGAATAATCTGTTGGAAGCTCCAATGTTGGAATATCGCCTGAGAATGTATCCAACCAAAATGAACGTTGTTTTTCCAATATTGATTGTTGTTCAATAGATTGTTGCCACACGGCATAATCTTTATATTGCAATTGTAACTCTGGCAATGTTTCTCCTTTATAGATAGACATGAATTCTTTTAATAATATCCCATTTGTAACACCATCTGATATGATATGATGATTGTCTACTAAGAGCAAATGTTCTTCTGCTGACAACTGAATCAATCCTACTCGTAGTAATGGTCCTTGACTTAAATTAAAAGGTGTTACAAAATTTGATATTCCATCTTTAACATCTGAAATCGTTCCTATATCATCAATTTCAAATTTAACATTTTCATGTATGTACTGTACTGGAATCCCGTCACTTAATAAGAATATTGTTCTAAAACTCTCATGACGATCTATTAATTGTTGAAATGCTAATTGCAAACGATTTTTATCTACAGCTCCGAGTAGTTTAACTACTTTTACAGAGTTGTAAGCCAAGGATTGTTTATTGTATTCATACAAAAAATACATTCGCTTTTGAGAAGAGGTTAATGGGTAATAATCTGACTTTAATGCTTTTGGTATTGAAACATATTCTTTCTTCTCTTGTTCTAGTAAATACGTACTTAAACTTTCAATTGTAGAAAGTTCAATCAATTTTTTTAGAGCTACTGAAACTCCATATTCTTTTTTTATTTTATTGGCTAAAAACACCATTTTTAATGAATGTCCACCAAGCTCAAAAAAGTCTGTTGTGACCCCTATTTCTTCTGGATCTAATTTCAGAACTTCTGACCAAATAGCAACCAAACGTTCCTCTGTTTCATTACTCGCTGCCTCATAATTATTTGTAAGCTGCATATCAAATTCTGGTAATTCCTTCTTTGCAATTTTCCCACTTAAACTCACAGGTAATTTCTCCATGTGAACATAGTAACTTGGCAACATATAATCAGGTAGTTCTTTGGATAAACGCTCTCGTAATAAAGTACCCTCTATGGCTGCTTCACTTTCATAATAGCCTACCAAAAAATCTTCGCCTTCTCGCTCTTTTAATAGCACTACAGATTGTACTATTTCTGAAATACTATTTAGTTTATATTCTATCTCTGATAACTCAATGCGATAACCCCTAAGTTTTACTTGATCATCAATTCGTCCACAGTATTCTAGATTTCCATCTGGTAACCAACGCACCATATCACCTGTACGATATACTCGATCTTCACATTTTAACCAATTAACTACGAAACGTTCAGCTGTTAACTCTGGGTTACCTATATAACATTTTGCTAAGCCCAATCCTGCAATACATAATTCTCCCATAACACCTTTAGGAACTATATTTCCATAGGCATCTGTGACATAGACACGTTCATTTGGTAGTGGTTTTCCAATAGGAATTGTGGTATATTTTGATAAGTCTTCATGAATAATTTTAAAATAAGTAGAATCTACACAGGTTTCTGTAGGTCCATAAAAGTTATACATATCTATTCCAGTATCAAACGTTTCATAGAATTGGGTTACCAAACTTTTATCTAAATACTCTCCTGCTAGAATCCAACCTTGTAGACCTAGTACTTCATCACCTTGAAGGCTATTTAGCAACATACGTAAGTGCGTTGGCGTTCCATCGGATACTGCTATTTTATTTGTATTGTAAAAATTTAATAATTCTAAGCCATCTTTTCTACTTATATCATCTGCGATATACAAGCTGTGCCCTAAAAGTAAACTTCCAAAAATTTGTTGTACGGAAGCATCAAAAGCATACGATGCTAGTAAAGACACCCGTAAACCTGATTCATAATTCTTGTATACTGTATGTTCTAATCCTTTTATTAAGTTTAACACACTTCCATGACTCATTACGACTCCTTTAGGCTTCCCACTTGATCCAGAAGTAAAGATGCAATAGGCTATGTCTTCCTTTCTTAAATCTACTTCGACTGCTTCTGAAGAACTATCCCATATAAAACTTTCTCCCATATCTACCACTGGTAAGTAAGCTGAAAAACGTTCTATATAATCCATATCGGACAACAACAAAGAGCTTCTACTCTGATCTAACATATAGCTTATGCGCTGTTCTGGTAAGCTAGGACCTATTGGCATATATGCTGCACCTGATTTTAAAACCCCTAAGACTCCTACAATCATATCTAAAGAACGGTCTAGTAATAAACCCACCATATCTCCTGGTACAATTTTACGGGATCGTAAATAATTAGCCAATTGGTTTGAACGGGCATCTAATTCTGAATAACTATACGAATCTCCTTTATAGTGTACAGCCGTTTGATTAGGATGTAAGGCTACTTGAGATGCAAAAACATTAAGGATATTTCTTTGTGAATCATTAGAAAACTCTGTAGCATTATAGGTTTCTAAAAGTAATTTCTGTTCTGATAGCGACTGCATTTGTATATCACTAATAGATACTTCGTGATTCTTTACAATTTCTGAAACTAGACGCTTAAAATATTCTATATAACAAACAATAGTACTGTGCTCAAATAATTCTGAAGAATACTGAAAACTAAGTTTCAGTTCATCTGTTTCTTTTAGAACTCGTAAGGTTAAATCAAATCGTGTTATATCTATTTTATATTCATACGGTTCTAACTCTAATTCTGGAATTTCTATAGTAGGTTGCTCAAAATTGAAGTACTCAAACATCACATTAAATAGTGGAGCACGACGTGTATCTCGCTTTAACTTTAAAGCGTCTATTAAATCTTCGTATGGATATTCTTGATGTTCAAAAAATGAAAACACATCTTCTTTCAGTGTGCGCAAGTAGTCTAGGTAATTTATATTTCCTTTTGGTTTGCTTCGCAATGCTAATGCGTTAATAAATACACCCGCAACATTTTCTAGGTCTGCATGGTATCGTCCAGAAACAGATGTTCCGACAATGATGTCTTCTTGCCCACTTAACTTGCTTAATAAAATTGTGTAAATACTATGTAATACTACAAACATCGTGGTTTGTTCTTCTTTGGCTAAAAATGATAATTTTGAAGTCGTCTCCGCATCTAAATTAAAATCTAAGACTGCACCTGAATTAGTATTGACCTCTGGACGAGGATAATCAGTTGACAACTCTAACGTTGGAATGTCATCCAAATATAGATTTAACCAAAATGCACGCTGTTTTTCTAATAGTGCTTGCTGCTCCGACGATTGTTGCCATACAGCATAATCTTTATATTGGATGTGCAATTCAGGTAATGCGTCTCCTTTATAGATAGACATAAATTCTTTTAACAACAAACCATTTGTAACTCCATCTGAGATAATGTGATGGTTATCTACTAAAAGTAGATGTTCTTTATGAGATAATTTAATCAATCCTACTCGCAATAGCGGTGCTCCATTTAAATTAAATGGCTTTATAAAGCTTCTGATCTCAGATTCAACATCTGAAACACTACCAATATCATTAATATTAAAATCAACAGTTTCTATTATTTTCTGTACAGGAACTCCATCTTTTAATGAAAAAACAGTTCTAAAACTCTCATGACGATTTATCAATTGTTGAAATGCCATTTCCAAGCGTTCCTTGTCCAACTGTCCATTTAATTTTACGACTTTAAGAGAATTATAGGATAGTGATTGCTTATCATATTCATATAGAAAAAACATTCGCTTTTGTGCCGAAGACAAGGGATAATACTGAAGTTCAGCAGCTTTTGGTATTGCTACAAATAACTCCTTATCTTTCGTTTCTATTAAACCACCTAATCCTGCTATCGTTTGATATTGAAAAATTAATTTAAGAGGAATTTTTACATGAAACACTTTGTTTATCGTATTGACCAACACCATAGCTTTTAAGGAATTACCTCCTAAGCTAAAAAAGCTACTACCTATACTTATCTTCGATGGATCTTTCTGTATAATTTCTGACCAAATACTCACTAAACTTTTCTCAATTTCATTAGTTGGCTCTATATATTCATCTAATAATAAATCTATTTTAGGAAGAGATTTTCGGTGTAATTTTCCGCTAGAAGTTTTAGGGAAGCTTTTCATCGGAACAAAATGATTTGGAATCATACTTAACGGTAGATGCTTTAACAAATAGTCTCGTATCATATCTTTTGATAGCTCTTCTTTGGATAAATAATATCCTACCAATACTCTATGTCCAGATATATTTTGTAATAATACTGCCGAGTCATCAATTCCCTCAATATCATTTAAATGAGACTCTATTTCTCCAGGCTCTACTCGAATTCCATTTAATTTAATTTGATAATCTATTCTACCTAAAAAGGTTATTTCTCCTTCTTTATTCCACTTGCTCAAATCTCCTGTTCTGTACAACTTACCTGTTCCAAAAGGGTTTGATACAAATCGTTCGTTATTGAGTTTTTCCCTATTTAAGTAACCTTTTCCTAATTGTGCACCACCAATATATAATTCACCCGCAACACCAATAGGTTGTAATTTTCTTTCCTCGTTGAGTATGTATATTTGGGTATTTTGGACAGGTTTTCCAATACTTGGCATTTTTGGTAAATTTTCATTTGGCGCCAATGTATTTGTAGTAATTGAATGTGTTTCAGATGGTCCATAATGATTATGGAGTGTTATTTCATTAGCAATTATATAATGCTTAAGACGATCTCCTAATACGACCTGTTCTCCAGCAGTAACAATATCTGTAAGGGTATTAGGTAATGCATCTGCATACATTGTAGAATTGAACAATTGATTTAACACAGAACTAGGCATCCATATCGTTTGAACTTGATACTGCTGTATGTGAGACAATATTGCTGTAAAATCTTCAGCCTCTTCCTCTGATAGTATGTGCAATGTTCCTCCTGTTAATAATGCAGTAAAAATCTCGGCAAACGATGGATCAAAAGTAAGTGGTGTAAATTGCAATACAGATTTGGTATTTATTGTAGTACCATATAAATCAAAGTTTATTAAGTTTATAAGATTCCCGTGAGTAAGCATTACGCCTTTAGGGATTCCTGTAGAACCAGAGGTATATAAGATATATAATAAATCTTCTTTCGAATTTGTATTTTCAATTTCTTTTGAATTATAAGAATTATAGTCAAATACAGAAATATTTTCAATCTCAATAGAATCTTTTAAAATTTCTTCAGTACTGTTATCTGTAAGTAATAACAGCATATTACTGTCTGCAACCATTCTTTTTATCCTCGACAAAGGATTAGAAAAATCTATTGGTAGATAAGCTCCACCCGATTTTAAAATCCCCAATATAGAAATGACCATTTCGAATGAACGATGCTGCATGATACCTACTATACTATTGATTGAAACACCCTTAGTTTTTAAATAACGTGCTAATTGATTGGATTTCTCTTCCAATTCTTTGTAGGTCATTTTTTTACCCGAAAATGTTAATGCTATTTCATTTGGGGTTTTTAATACTTGTTTAGCAAACCAACCATGAAAAGTTGTTTCACTATATTCATCGGTATTTTTAGTTAAATTAAAACTATGCAACTCTTGCTTATCAACTTCATTGAGAAGTTCCAATTGTCCTATTCTAATTTTAGGTGAGACTAAGATTTGAGAAGTTAAGTATTTAAAATAGTCAACAAACCTCTCAATGGTTTCTTCTGAAAAAATATCGGTACTATACTCCAAGCTGCAATCAAGTTGGTCTCCAGTATCTGAACACCCCATTAACAAATCAAATTTTGATGTTGTCACCTCATTTCTGTAAGGTTCAAAGGCTACGTGATCAAGTTTATATTCTAAATCATCTGCTTCATTGTAAACAAACATGACATCAAATAGTGGGTTTCTAGTTGGATCTCGCTCAAGATTTAATTCTTCAACAAGATCTTCATATTGAAACTTCTGATACTGAATACATAACAGCATTTTTTGTTTCAGTTCATAAACAAACTCAATAAACAATTGATCTGCTTCTAAATGGTTTTTAACTGCAAGTGTATTTGCCAGCATTCCAATAACATTCTCTAAAGAATTATGCTGCCGATCTGCAGCTGGAACTCCTATTATAATGTTTTTATTGTTGGTTAATTTATGAATCAACACATTGTAGATAGAAAAAACTACTGCAAAAAGTGTTGATTGCAACTCTACAGATAAATTTCTCAATCCTTCTGTTACTTGTTTGTCTAATGTAAAAGATACTGCTTTCCCTTCATATGTTTTTAGTTGAGGGCGTTCAAAATCTATAGGCAATTCAAGAACTTGGTCTACTTCTGAAAACTCAGACATCCAAAATTCTTTATGTAAGCTTAGCTCTAATTTTTGTTGCACACTTTGTTGCCATACCGCATAATCTTTATATTGTAATTCTAATTCAGGAAGACGTTCTTTGTTGTATAACCTTATAAAGTCTTTTAATAAAACTTTATGTGAGAGACCGTCCGAAATGATATGATGATTATCAATGATAAGCACATATTCTTCTTTGGTCTTTTCAATTAATCCAACTCGCATTAAAGAAGTATCAGAAAGATTGAATGGTTCGATAAAGCCCGAAATAGATTGTTGTAAGTTTTTTACATCCTTCAATTCTATTATTGAAAAATCTATTTTAGAATGCACCTTTTGTACAGGCTCTTCATTTAAAATTTCAAAAGAAGTTCTAAGTATTTCATGCCTTCCTATTAATTGTGTAAATGCTTTTGAAAGTCTGTTTTTATCTAATTCTCCATAAATGGTTAGAACACGAGTCATATTGTAAACAGTTGACTCTGGACTATACTCGTTAAGAAAGTACATTCTTTTTTGAGCCGACGAAAGAGGATAAAATTCAGATTGAGTAGCTGGCAATATTTTTTCCAGAATAATGGTTTCAGAATTTAATATGAAATCACATAATTTTGCAATTGTTTGTAACTCTATTATGTGATTTAAGGAAATTTCAACCTGAAATTCTTGCCTTATTTTATTAGCTAGAAAAATTAATTTTAAAGAGTTTCCGCCTAATTCTATGAAGCTATTATTAACACCTATGCTTACTGAGTCTCTTTCTAATACTTGAGACCATAATTGCACCATTTTTTCTTGCTCCTTTGTTATTGGGGCTATAATATCTTCTTTCTTTAACTTTTTTGGATTTGGCAAACTATTCATGTCAACTTTTCCATTTGCTAAAAATGGAAAAGAAGAAAGAAAAACGAAGTACTCTGGAATTAAATACGCTGGTAAATATTGAGAAAGATAGACTCTTAAATCCTCTTGATTGAGTTCTTCATTTCCTATGAGATAAGCTCCTAAAAAGTAATCTTCATTTTTATCTTGAAATGCTTTAATGATAACTTGGCTTATACCTTCATGATTAGATATGTGTTTCTCTATCTCCTCTGGCTCCACTCTTATGCCTCTCATTTTTATTTGTCGATCTATACGCCCTAAAAATTCTAAATCTTGATTGCTATCAAATCGTCCTAAATCACCTGTTTTGTATAATACATCATTTGAATCTGTAGCGTAAGGGTTTTTTATAAATTTTTCCTGAGTAAGAATTTCATTGTTATAATAACCATACGTACCATACTTCGTTCTTATATAAATTTCTCCTATACTGTTTTTAGCAACAGGCTTAAGTGCTTCATCTAACAAAAATAGTTGAGTACCATGTATTGGTTTTCCAATAGGAATAGATAATTTATTAGCATCTTCAGGTTTTATGAAGTAGTAAGTTTTAATCATCGTTGTCTCTGTAGCCCCATATAAGTTTACTAACTGAACTTTATCTCCTACGGTTTTGTACCAGTTGGAAAGATCTTTAGTGTTTACTTTCTCTCCTGATAATAGAATATATTTTAAATTTTGAAAATGATTTTCTTTTAAATCACTAGACACTAATAGCTTGAAAAAACTTGGTACACAATGAATTAAGTTAATTTCACTTTGATAAATCCAATTAATTAAGCTTATACTATTTTCTATTTTAAAATCAGGAATACAGAGTGTTCCTCCAACTAATATTACAGGAAAAACATCTCTTAAAAAAGCATCAAAACTAGGATTTATGAATTGGCTTACCTTTGTGTTATAATCTAAGCCTAGCGTACGTATTTCCCAGTTTATAAAATGATTTAAACTTTCATTTTTACCAACAATTGCCTTGGGAGTTCCTGTAGAACCCGACGTAAAGTAAATATAGATTTTATCATCTTCTGCATAGTTTATATTTGTTGTAAAGGTGCTTATGTCTTCAACAGATATGCAATGAATTTCTTGATGATCAATAATATCTATTTGTAAGCTTTTAAAAGTTAATTTTCCTTGTGCATCTGTAATTAATATATCAGCCTCACAAATTTTTAGAAGTTCTTTTGTTCTTGCTGTTGGATGATTGTAATCTAAAGGAACAAATACAGATCTAGCTTTAAGTATGGCAAATATCCAAATAATGAGGCTTGTATTATCTTTTAGGCATAAAGCAATATGCTTTCCATTTGACATATTATTCTCAATAAGCCAGATACAAATCCTGTTAGATTCGGCATCTATATAGTCATAAGTATATGTCTCTTCTCCATATCTAATTGCTATATTTCCTTTGTTTTTAGCAAATGCTTTTTTTAAAGCTGTCTGAATAGTTTTTGAAACTGTAACATTAGTCAAATTTTCTTTTGGGTCCATTACTATGAAATTATATTCTTATTATTTTTTTGAGTCTATAGGATGTTTATTCCTCGCATAAATTGAGTAAACGAGTGTGATTTACAGGTAATTAATCTTCTATTGGCATAGATAATTGTTGTAATAAATCACTTTCTAAGTCTCCTGTAATAACTAGATCACTTATTTTTGGGTTTTTGTATTCTAACACCTGATCTATTAATTGCTGGAAATTTTTATCAAACCCATTTATAGATTCGTTTGTAAAGAGTAATTGAGAATATCTATATTTCAAAACTAACTCTCCAGCGATTTCCTCAATAATTAGCGTTAAATCAAACTTGGAAGCCTTCTTTTCTATAGAAACCAGACTGATGGCTAGATTTGGAATTTCAATCTCAGATAAATCGATATTTTGAAATTCAAACATGACATTAAAAATTGGATTCTGTCCACTCTTAATATCTGTTCCTAACATTGTTACCAACTCTTCAAAAGGGTATTCTTGATTTTCAAACGCCTCAAGCGCTGTATTTTTAACTTCATTTAAGAAATCTAAAAACAGCTTATCTTTGTTAGGGTAATTTATTAATACAACCGTATTTACGAACATTCCTGTTATATATTCTAAATCAGAAGTTCGACGACCAGACATAGGCATCCCCATAGTAATACTATCTTGATAAGCTACTTTTCCTAAATTGATATTAAAAATTGATTGCAATAATATATTTAGTGTTACCGTTTGCTGCATCGCAAATTGCTTAAGCTTTTGGGTCTTTAAACTATTTATAGTTACTGTGTACTCATTGCTGTTTCGTTTACCATCTCCATTGGACGGTAGGCGAACGTATGATGTATTTCCATATAATTTACTCTTCCAATATTCTTTTTGTTTTTGTTGAATATTGAGAGCCGCATCTGAATATAACCATTCAGAATAGTCTTTATATTGAAATGGAAGTTCTTCCAATGCTTTTTCTTGGTAAAGCATTATGAAGTCATGTACTAAGGTGTTTATTGAAAAGGCATCTGTAATAATATGATGAAAATCGAACAGCAATAGGTGTTGATCTTGTTCTAGTATTACCCATTTTGCTCTAAATAATGGTGCCGAATTAAGGTTAAAAGGCTTTACAAAATCTTGTATAATGTTATTTGTTTTATCTTTTCTACCTTCTAGAAACGCTATATTAATGAGTTTGCCATTATCAATTTTTTGAACTATTTCGTTATCTACTACTTCAAAATAAGTTCTCAAACTGTCGTGTCGTTCGACTAACGCTCTAAATGCTAATTCTATTTTATCTTTATCAATAACTCCTTTCATTTCATAAGCTATAGGCATATTGTATGCTATAGAAGTGAGTTCTAAATTTTGCAAATAGTATAACCTTCGTTGAATAGAGGACGTCTTATAATAAGGCTTGTCTGTCACTGTTAAAATTTCATATTCAGCTAGAGGGTTTGTTTCACTTACTAATTTTGCTAATTCAGAAATTTTAGAGGTATTAAAGATACTTGCCAAATCTAACTTAACCCCAGTTTGTTTATGAATCCTTGAAAGTAACTGCATCGCCTTGATAGAGTGTCCTCCTAATTCAAAGAAATCATCATCAATGCTTAGATGTTGTATTTCTACATTTAAAACTTCTGAAAATAACTGGGTTATTGTTACTTCCTCTGCATTACTTGGATGGCGTATTATTTTATCCTTTAGATCTACAGAAGGTAATGGAAGTGCTTTGTAATCTGTTTTTTGATTTGGTGTGAGCGGAATTTCATAGAGTTGTGTAAAAAAAGATGGAATCATATACTTTGGCAGCTTCTGATCTAGTTTTTCTTTAACTTCTTCCCTATTTATAACATTGTCTCCTATCAAATATGCGCATAAATACATATTCTCATTGTCATCTTTAAAGAAATGTACAACAGCATTTCTAATCGTCTTAATATTTATTAATTGATATTCAATTTCAGAGAGCTCAACTCTATGTCCTCTTATTTTAACTTGCCTATCTTCTCTTCCTAAAAATTCTATTTTTCCGTTTGAAAGCCAACGAGCCATATCTCCCGTATTATATATTCGCTTTGACGAATCAAATGGATGAGTCACAAATTTATCTTGGGTTAACTCTGGTTGGTTTAAATAACCTCGTGTTACACCATCTCCTGAAATATATAAAGTGCCTGGAATTTCTATTGGCGCTAATTGATCGTTATCATTTAATATTAATGCTTGCGTATTATCTATTGGTTTCCCAATATTAACAGGACTCTCATCCATAACTCCAGATATAGCATCTACTGTTATTTCTGTTGGTCCATAATTATTATATAGTGTATATCCCTTGTTAATAATGGCCTTTTTTACATTTTCCATCAATGCTTCTCCACCAACTATTAATATTTCTAGTGAATCTATTTTTGGCTTATCAGCTAATAATGCATAAACATATTGCGGCACATAGTTTAGCTGTGTTATTTGATTGTTATTCAAATACTTCCAAACCAAATCTAGGTTCTCTATGTCTTTTTTAGGAATAATATGAAGTATACCTCCTTTTATTAAGGTGCCAAAAATATCTTGAATACTAGGGTCAAATGTGTAAGATGTTAATAATAATGATTTGGTGTTTTTTGATATTGAGAAAGCAGAAACATACCAACGTATTTGATGTAACATGTTTCTATGCTCTACCATTACTCCCTTCGGTTTCCCTGTTGATCCTGAAGTATATATCACATAAGCTAAAGAAGTTTCTTTAATAACTGTATTAAGGTTATCTGAAGCGTATGACTCAGACTCGTTTTTAAAAGTATTAATTAAGTCTTCATCTATAATTATTTTACAATTGCTGTCTTCTCTTATATAACGAATTCTTTGTTCTGGATAATCAGGATCAATAGGAACATAAGCTGCTCCTGTTTTTAATACCGCAATAATAGAAATAATGAGCCACTCGTTTCTAGTAATTTGGATACCTATTAAATCCTCAGACTCTATAGTTGTTGTCTTATTTAAGAAATTGACTAATTGATTAGATTTCTGATTTAATTCGAAATAAGTCAATTCTAAACCCTGAAATGCTATTGCAATGCTATGAGGGTTTTCTTTAACTTGACTTTCAAACAAATTAATAATATGCGTTTCTTTCTGATGCGGCACAAAGGTATTATTGAACGTGTCTAGTAATTTTAATGTTTCGTTTTGACTTAAAAAATCTATAGAATTAATTTTTTCAGTTTTACCGATTGACATTTTTATTAATAAATCATAAAAATGTACTGTGATATTTTCTATTATCTCCTCTTTAAAAATATTGGTATTGTACTGAAATTCGAAACCTAATTCATCATCTTCTGGAAAAACTGTTATATTGAAATCATAATTTGTTTGTTCAAAAATATTAACCTCATCCATCATTGATTTTCCGCGCGCCGAGGCACTTAATTCATCTACTTCGTCTTTTATGTCATCCTGCGTAAGAAAGTTTTCAAATATGACTAAACTGGTAATTAAATTCATACCAAGTTTACTTTGTGATTGTACTTCTGATAAACCAGTATAATGATATGGAAGGCTTTCTATCGTTTCATTATGTAATCTTTTTAAGAAAATCTCGACAGTATCATTATCTTGACAACTTATCCTAATTGGAATAGTATTGATAAACAAACCCACCATAGCTTCCACTCCAACAAGATCTGCTGGTCGTCCAGATACTACAGACCCAAATGCTATATCATTTGAATTATTATACCTTGATAACAAATAGCCCCATACACCTTGTATTAGAGTGTTAAAAGTGATGTCTAAATCTTTAATTAGAGTTTTTGCTTTACTAAAATTTTCTCCATCAAACCTTAAACGTTTTGTCTTAAATACTGGTTTATTTTCTATTTGAAGCTCTTTCCTTTTCATAAAAGGAATAGCTGTAATCGTATCTAAACCTGATAAGTAATTTTTCCAATAATCAAGCGTCTCGGTATTGTTAATATCAGTTAACCATTTAATATAGTTTGAATAAGGAATTGGTTCTGGTAGAGAAAGTTCTTTATTTTCCCCAAGCCATATTTCATAAAACTCATTTACCAAAATACTAATACACCAGCCATCCATAAGAATATGGTGAAAACTCCAAATAAATGTAAACTCGCCTTCAGTAAGCTTTAAGACTTTTAATCGTACAAGATTTGGTTTCTCTAAATCGAAACCTCTTAATCTGTCCTCAACTTTACAAGACTCAACAAAAGCAGCACTATCTTTCTCTGTATCTGGCATTTCTTGATAAGAAAAATCTACAGAAAAATTATTATAAACAATTTGTAATGGAATATCAGTTACATCACTATTGAAAGCAGTTCTCAGTATTGTATGTCTAGAAATTAATTTTCTAAATGATTTTTCAATTATTACAGGGTTTAAATCTTCTATTTTGAAACGATAAGAAAACTGTTCAAAGTACATTGAGTTAGATCGATCTTTCAGCCAATGGTAATATAACCCTTGTTGTAATGGTGATAGTTGATAAAGGTCTTCAATGTTATTTTTACTATTAATTTCCAATAACTCTTTATAAGTCAAATTAGGATATGTAAGATCTGAAGGTGTTAATACTTGATTAATATCGGTTGAAAGATTTAATACTAAATTTTCTAAATGCTTTCTATAAGAATCACCAAATTTTTGTATTGTTTGCTTGTTGTAGCAAGCAGTAGAATAATTGATAGTCATACATAACTTCCCCGATATTATACTACCTATTAGGTCTAAAAAAAACGGGCTTTGTTGATTATTGGAATCAGTATCAAAACCAATTTTTTCTCCTGTATAAGATAACGTTGAATTGTTGTCGTCTTGAAAAAGAGTCGTGAAATCACCTAAATAGTTAAACTGAATTTTAGGCTGAGACTTTATATTAATCCTCTTGTACAAATAATGTAATATACCATAGCCTATACCTTTAGAAGGCACATTTCGCAAATCTTCTTTAACCTTAATCAACTCATATCCTTTGGCATTTGAAATATCCAAAAGAAAAGGGAATTTTGAAGTAAACCAGCCAATGGTACGACTTAAATCTATACCATCAATAATTTCTTCACGCCCGTGTCCTTCCATGGAAATTATGCTTTTTTCGAGACTAAATATATCTTTTAAAGCAAAACTCAAAGTTGTTAATAACAAATCATTGACCTCAGTGTTGTATTTTTTGTGTGCTTCTGTTTTTAATATTTTAGTTGTTTTTTCATCTAATTCAAATTCATACTTAGCATCCAATGTATGAAGAGAATGAGTCTCTTTTTTCTCTGTTGTTAATTTAGAGACCACAGTACTGCAAATATTTTCCCAATAACCGATTTCGCTCAATAGCTTTTGACTTTGTGCATATTGTTTTTGAACTAATGCCCAATACTGATAAGCATCGGTTTTAAGAGGTAATACTGTAGTTTGGTTTAATTTATACCCTTCGTATAGTTGGATAAAATCTTCTATTAGAATTCTCCATGAAACTCCATCAACAACTAAATGATGAATTATCAAGGCTAAATAATCAGCCTCTTTCACTTTAAAATGACCAATTTGGAATAATGCACTTGATTTAATGTCTATTGATGACTGAAGTTGCTCTCCAATACTTTGCATCGCTAAGATTGAATCTGGCTCATTACTTAAATCATAATATGAGATTTTATAATTAGAACTTGCATCTATTTGATTGTGTTGACTCCAACCATCTGTATCATTTTTAAACCTCATTCTCAAGGCATCATGATGTTTTACAAGATGAGTTATTGATTTATTTAACACACTACTATTTAGTTGGCTATTTGATTTTAATAACACCGATTGATTGTAATGATTCTTATTTGGCACATCACTTCTTTCAAAAAAGTTAACCTGTATCGGTGTAAGTTCTACGGTTCCTGATATTTCAGATTGATCAACTAGTTTTACTTCTGTTTTGACGAGTTTTGCTAAATCTTCAAGAATGGGATTTTTAAGCAACTGTTCTGCTTTTAACTCATATCCCTGCTGTTTTAAACGTGAAATTACCAAAATTGCTTTGATAGAATCTCCTCCTAAATGATAGAAATTGTCTTTTATCCCGATTTTATCTGAATTTAGAACATTAGACCAAATTTTAGTAAGTACTTTTTCTTCATTTGTCCTTGGTACTATATATATGTTTTTAATCAAATCTTCTTCACCTACTATTGGTAATGCTGTTTTGTCAATCTTACCATTATTAGTAAATGGAATTGAATCCATTTGAACATAATATTTTGGAATCATATATTCAGGTAAAACCTTCATAAGTAACGATCGCAAATCATTTTTATCTACAGTGCTAGCTCCTGTATAGTATGCAACAATGAATTTTTCGTCTTGTTCTTTTTTAACTATAACAACACATTGCTCAATATCGTAAACATTTAAAAAAGCTTTTTCTATCTCTTTTAGTTCAATACGATAACCGCGTATCTTTACTTGATCATCTTTTCTTCCAATAAATTCTATATGACCACTAGGTAATATCCTAACTAAATCCCCTGTCATATAAAGCTTCCCTTCATCTTTTAAAAAAGGATTTTCTATAAATTTTTCATCTGTAAGTTGAGTATTGTTTAGGTATCCGTTAGATAAACCAGCACCTCCAATTAGCAATTCGCCAGTAACGCCCATTGGACATAAATTAAAATATTTGTCTACAACGCTAGCAATAGTATCTGAAAAAGGCTTTCCTATAGGAATATTATCATATTTCACATTAGCATCAACTTCAAATAAAAGTTTTCCAATTGTGGTTTCAGTTGGTCCGTAGTGATTAACAATTATAGATTTAGGTCTTTGATTTTGAATACTTTCCACATATTCAACAGGCAATAATTCTCCTCCAAAGATAATCATCTTCTCCGGTATTAACATCGTGTTTTCAAGCGACAATGCTCGCCAATGAGTGGGTACAATTTTGATACAATCTATTGTATGTTTTTTGAAATATTCATGTATTTCATTAGCGTTTCTGAGTGTTTCATTTTTTGGAAGATATAGAGTTCCTCCCGACAATAAAGAACCAAAAAGTACGGTATTACCTAAGTCGGTAGCTATATTTGACATTAATGCAAAACTTTTACATAATCCAATCTTAGTATTTTTAAAAAGTCCGTGTACATAATCACTAATATTACTGTGTGATATCATAACACCTTTAGGATTCCCCGTAGATCCTGAAGTATATATAACATAAGCTAAATGAGAAGTATCTATTTCTTTATGTATATTCTTTGAGGGAAGTGTATTTATTTTAGTAAGGAAAGTTTGAATCAAAGGTTCGGTAATTACTGTTTTACACTTACTTTGTTTTTTTATAAAAGAAATTCTTTCTTTTGGGTAGTTCTTATCAATAGGTACATAAGCTCCTCCACTTTTAAGAATGGCTAAAATACTAATCAACATCCACTCATTTCTCTCTATTTCTATGCCTACTAAATCATTCGCTTGAATTTGATAATTTTCATCTAAGTAATACGCTAGTTTATTCGCATATTCATTTAATTCAAGAAAACTTAAACTACAGTCTTCATGAGTTAAAGCGATTGTATTTGGCTTTTCTTCTACTTGTTTCTCAAAAAGCGAAACAATTGTCTCGTTTTGAGTACTATTTTCAAAATTTAAAGTGTTTAGTGATAATGTTTTTTGCTCATCATCTGTTAAAAAAGAAAATGAATGTAATGGTTCTTCTGGTTTTATTATGACATTGTCAATCAGATGCTCTAGATGCTTAAAAATTTTGGATATTAAAAATTCGTCATAAATGTCCCTATTGTATTGTATAGATAACTCTAAAGTATCGGTTTCGACGAAAAAAAATGTCAAATCAAATTTTGCCGTTGTAATTTCCACTTCATAAGGTGTGGCTTCAATATCTTGTATTTTTATATCTGATTGTATTGCTTTTATTTGTGATTGACTTTGAAGAACTACTAAAACATCAAACAGAGCTGAACGTGAAGTATCTCTTTTAATATTAAGTTTAGCTATCAAATCATCTAGTGGGTAATTTTGATGGTCAAATCCTTCTAAAAGTGATTGTTTTGTTTTTTTCAATAGGTCCACAAAGCTATGAACCTCATTAATTTCCGTTCTTATAGCAATCGTATTTAAGTAAAGTCCTATTTGATTTTGTATATCAGAATGCTCCCTTCCTGCCACTGGCGTTCCAATAATAATATCATCTTGGTTAGTGTATCGATGTAATAAGATATTTATCGAAGTCATCAACGTCATAAACATTGTAGCATCATAAGATTTTGAGAAATCTTTGAGTTTTATAATGAAAGATTCCGGAAACTGATGAGATATTGTGTTTCCACGATAGTTCCATACCCTAGGTCTTTTTCGAAAACTTGGTAAATCTAATACAGGAATAGCACCTTGAAACTTAGACAGCCAATATGCCTCTGTCTCTTTATAATTATCTGTACTCTTTTGGGCTGATAACCAAACAGAGTAATCTTTATATTGTATCGAAAGTTCTTTATGCTGAATGTTTTCTCCTTTGTATAATGAATTATAATTTTTAACCACCTCAGAAATTAATAATTCCATCGCCCAACCATCACTTATAATATGATGTATTACAAAAGAAAATATATATTCTTCTTTACCCGTTTTTATCAGTTTTGCTCTATATAAAGGTGGCTCAGCTAAGTTAAAAGTAACTGTTTGCTCATCTGTTAAATACTGCCGTATTTCGTCTTTATCTTTTGACGTGAAGTCATACTGTGCTATTTCAAAATCTATTTCATTTACACCTTTGATATATTGAAAAATTTCGCCTTCTTCATTTGTTTCAAAATGTGTTCTTAATGATTCATGTCTAGCAATTAGTAGGTTAAATGATTCTTGAAATTTATCATGATCCAAAGTTCCTTTAAATCTAATAAACCTAAATAAATTATATGCCATGTTACCTCCTTCCAATTGACTAAGCACCCACATTCGACTTTGAGAAGCCGTTACTGGATAAAAGTCTCGTATTGGGGCTTTTGGAATCCTTTTGAAATCTTTCGCTTTTATAGTTCTACTTAGTTTTTCAATGGTTGTGTTGTTAAAGAAATCTTTAATAGACATTGTCATGGTTGTTTTTCCATGGACATGTGATAACATTGTAATTGCTTTTAGCGAATCACCGCCCAATTCCATAAAATCATCAAAAATTCCGATAGGCTCAAATCCAAAAATCTCTTCCCAAATATGTACCAATTCTTTTTCTAAATCGGTAGAAGGTTCTTTATAATCATTAGAAAGTTCTGGTTTAATATTAGATCCGTTATCCAAATATTGATTATCTTCAATACCTACTATCTGCGTGTTTTCCCATTTGTCTTTGAGCGCTAATAAATTAACAGGAGATATAATAATTTGAGAATGCGTATTACTTTTTGAGAATAACCCGTTGAAAACGTTTTCTCCTTCATTGGCAGTAATAAATGTTTCTAGTGCGATATCACTTAATGAAAGTTCTTCAAAATCGGTATCCCAACCTTCCCAATTACTAAAATTAAAGGCCATCCATTTGGTTGAAGAATTGATGTTATTTTGTAATTCTACTGTGGAATCCATAAATTGATTCGCTCCAGCGTAACCTACCATTCCTAATCCTCCTAATATTGAAGAAAGAGAAGACATAATAGCTACAAAAGTTACGGGATATTTTTCAACTACTTTTTGAATGACATCTAAACCTTTAGTTTTTACTGGAAAATGAAATCCTAATTGTTCTTCATTTATACTATTTACTACATTGAATGAGTTTTGCGCTATAGCTCCAGCTGAATGAAAAAGTCCATCTATTTGGTTGTATTTTACCTGTACTTTTTCAAATACTTTTCTTAAATCTTCATAGTTAGTAGAGTCTGCTTGCATAAACTCAACAGTCCCTTTTAGTTTTGATAAACGCAACGCTTTCTCTACTTTAATACCAAGCGAACTCGTCGTATCATTTTCTTTTATCCAACCCTCCCATTCAGTTTTTTCGGGAAGTTGTGACCGTCCGATTAAAATTATATTTGTTTCAAATTTTTCTAATAGGTATTTTGAAATAATACCCCCAAGATCTCCTAATCCTCCAATGATAATATAGGTACCGCCATGGCGTATT